>NZ_JADYXG010000010.1:0-2646 GCF_015864415.1 Pseudoalteromonas sp. SCQQ13
AGTTCGCGTCTCGCTAGGCGTTGACGTTTCCCGTCTCAGTGGGGTCGCATTATAGGGAGCCGCAGATTTTACGCAAGCGTTTTTATCGCCTTTTTTGCATTTAATTTTTACCCCAAAGATACACAAGCCAGGCTCACAGGTTACCCACAAAAGCCTGTGGACAAGTCATTTTTTTACCTCGATTACTAAACTATTTCTCAAGCTTATGCTAAGTTGCGCGACAGATTTAAACTCGTTGATTAGGCAAATAGCATGACAGATATAATAAACAGTATAAGCAGCCTCTTATGGGGCCATGTTTTAGTATACTTATTAATAGCAGCAGGGCTGTTTTTCACCATTCGCCTTCGCTTTATTCAATTTGTACAGTTTCCTCACATGATAAAAGTGATGTTTTTGAGTCGTAGAGGTTCAGGCGATGGCATCTCTTCATTCCAAGCTTTTTGTACTTCACTCGCAGCGCGTGTTGGTACTGGTAATATGGCAGGTGTTGCAGTTGCACTTTATTTAGGTGGTGCTGGGGCTATTTTTTGGATGTGGCTTATTGCTTTAATTGGTATGGCGACTAGTTTTGCCGAGAGCACATTAGCGCAAGCTTATAAAACGCGTGATGAACAGGGGAACTTTCGTGGTGGCCCTGCTTATTATATGGAATATGGTTTAGGTAAGCGCTGGATGGGCGTTATTTTTTCACTGTGTTTAATATTAGCGTTTGGTTTTGTATTTAACGCAGTGCAATCAAACTCTATTGCAGCTGCATTTAAAGTCGCTTTTGATATTCCGAACTATGTAGTAGGTATTGCTTTAGTTATTGGCTCTGGGATCATTATTTTTGGCGGTTTAAAAACTATTTCTCGATTTGCAGAAATGGTAGTGCCTTTTATGGCTCTTGCTTATTTACTAGTGGCTTTGTACGTTTGTGCTTTAAATTACTCTGAGCTACCTGGTGTTTTTATGCATGTTATAAATAGTGCATTTGGCATTGAGCAAGCAGGCGCAGGCGCAATTGGCTACGGCGTTATGCAAGCGATGATCCAAGGCATTAAACGTGGCTTGTTCTCAAACGAAGCGGGTATGGGTAGCGCTGCTAACGCAGCTGCAACAGCAACACCTAACCCTCCCCACCCTGCCTCACAAGGGTATGTGCAAATGTTAGGCGTTTTTGTTGATACTATTGTAATTTGTAGCGCTACTGCGGCATTAATTTTATTATCACAACAACTTACTGCTGGCTCTGGTTTAACGGGCATAGCTTTAACTCAAGCAGCACTTGAGGAGCATGTAGGTAGTTGGGGTGCAATATTCGTTGCGATTGCTATTTTATTCTTTGCTTTCACATCTATTGTTGCTAATTACTCTTATGCAGAAACAAATTTATTATTTTTAGAGCATAACCATGCATACGGCATGTTGATTTTTAGATTGTTAGTATTAGGTATGGTGATGTTTGGCGCTATGGGTGAGCTACCATTAGTGTGGACTTTAGCTGATATATCTATGGGGTTAATGGCTATTGTGAACGTTATAGCATTATTTATGTTGTCAGGCGTAGTTGTTTGGCTTGCTAAAGACTACAACACGCAACGTCGTGCTGGGAAGTTACCAACCTTCGATCCAACTAAAAATAAGCATCTTGATAAAACAATTCCAAAAGGGATTTGGCATAAGTAATTAAATGCTAATATTGGTTAAATTAAAGGGAAGCTATATTGCTTCCCTTTTTTTGCTTTTAAAACACACCCATTGCTGGCTCGCCTTTATATGGCTAATAACGCTTCACTCTACACTTTCATACAATAACCTAAGCCTCAGAGACGCATGAGGCCTAACCTCCCCCCCTAAACTTAGTAACGATGATCTGGCGATTTAAATGGTAACGCTTTGCCGATTACTTATTGCTAACGCCTAGTAATCGCTACTCATGGTAAGCATTTAGTTTTGTATTGTAATACGTTCTCATGCGGTAAATACAAAACCCTATACTAGTGTATAGAGTCCTCATGTTTTGATTAGTATTCTAACTAGATGAAGTGTAGCCATGTAGCTAAGCGCTGCGGCGTTATTTCGTTACGGGATCTTTGGTATTATCAGCAAGTGTGGCTATTTCTTACGTGCAGTAACAATAAATAGCTAATTGCTTAATTGGAAATACTTATTTAGGTAAGGCTGTAGACTTTAAGATATAAATAAGCACTGAATCTAGCGTTATTTAAGGTAACTATTCACTTTAACAGACTGGGTTTTATTGTAGTAATAAGATGTGTAGTTTTATTATAACGAATTGATGCGTAAATACTGACTAATGTTATTGCCAGCTTATAGCATTGTTTATAAGTAGTAATAGCAAGAAAGTGGTGCCCGAGGCCGGAATTGAACCGGCACGACTTGTTAGTCGAGGGATTTTAAATCCCTTGTGTCTACCAATTCCACCACTCGGGCATCGAGTTTGCTAATTAAAGCGTGTGGAGTAAATTATATGGAGGCGGAACCCGGAGTCGAACCGAGGTAAACGGATTTGCAATCCGGTGCATGGCCACTCTGCCATTCCGCCTAAATGTATCCAAATAATTTGGAGCGGCACACGAGGCTCGAACTCGTGACCTCGACCTTGGCAAGGTCGCGCTCTACCAACTGAGCTAGTGCCGC
>NZ_JADYXG010000010.1:2656-45142 GCF_015864415.1 Pseudoalteromonas sp. SCQQ13
ATTCTATAAGCAATGGTATTTACTTATACTATAAATTAGTATTTTATTACTCTGCCACTTTATATAAAAGTGGTGCCCGAGGCCGGAATTGAACCGGCACGACTTGTTAGTCGAGGGATTTTAAATCCCTTGTGTCTACCAATTCCACCACTCGGGCATCGAGTTTGCTATTTAAAGCAAGTGGATAAAACTAATATGGAGCGGCACACGAGGCTCGAACTCGTGACCTCGACCTTGGCAAGGTCGCGCTCTACCAACTGAGCTAGTGCCGCATCATATTAGTTCTAAATTAAACATTTTATAAATTACACTTGGTAATGTAATAAAACCACAAAGTGGTGCCCGAGGCCGGAATTGAACCGGCACGACTTGTTAGTCGAGGGATTTTAAATCCCTTGTGTCTACCAATTCCACCACTCGGGCATCGAGTTTGCTATTTAAAGCATGTGGAGTGTTGCTATGGAGGCGGAACCCGGAGTCGAACCGAGGTAAACGGATTTGCAATCCGGTGCATGGCCACTCTGCCATTCCGCCTTAACAATGAGATAAACTGGAGCGGCACACGAGGCTCGAACTCGTGACCTCGACCTTGGCAAGGTCGCGCTCTACCAACTGAGCTAGTGCCGCATTTAATATTATTCAGTAAGCTTTCTATCAACTTGCAACGTATTGCAGTAAATATTCAGTAACTGATTAATTACCATTTAGTTTATCTTGGGGGCTATGCCCTCTCAACACGGACGCATTCTACAGAGATTATTAAACGCGTCAATACAAAAAATGCCACTTTCGAACTGTTTGATTATTTTTTATCTAATATGGTGCGTTATTAGACGTTTAGAATCAATTTTTGGTCAATTCACTCCATGCCGATACCAAATATTGCATCATAGAACTCAATGTTAGGAAGGTCGCAATATACAACAAACCAAAACTTAAATAATTCATCCAAGCATCGTATTGCCAAATTAGACCGATAATGGCTAACATTTGTGCTGCTGTTTTTATTTTACCCATATTAGATACAGCCACGTTATCGCGCTTACCTTGTTCTGCCATCCATTCACGCAGTGCAGAGATAACAATTTCGCGGCTTATTATAATAAGTGCTGGGATAGTCATATACATAGACTGATAATGCTCTGATAACGCGACTAAGGCAGCGCACACCATAACTTTATCGGCAACGGGATCTAAAAACGCACCAAAGGGGGTTGATTGCTCAAGTTTACGTGCTAAATAACCGTCGAGAATGTCGGTTATTGATGCAAACCAAAAAATAAAGGCGGCAGCAAAAAGCGCCCATGAATAAGGCAAATAAAATACCACCAAAAAAATGGGGATAAGAAAAAGTCTAAAGGTTGTGAGTGTGTTTGGAATATTCCACATAACTGCTTGGGTATGTCTTTTTTGCTATATTCGCATGAAGGGCTAACCCTTGTCATGCAAATGGTTAAATATCTTGTCAGCCATGTCAGGGCTGATCCCCGGTACTTTCTTTAACTGTTCTATATTAGCAGCTTTTACCCCTTGCATGCCCCCTAAATATTTTAATAATGTTTGTCGGCGCTTAGCACCTACGCCATTTATTTCTTCTAATAATGATTGCGTTCGTTGTTTTTGGCGCTTATTACGGTGCCCCGCAATAGCAAAACGATGTGATTCGTCGCGTATATGCTGAATTAAATGCAGTGCAGGTGCATCTGAATCCATTGGAATAGTTTTTCGACCACCGTCTATTAACAGTGTTTCGAGGCCGGGTTTACGGCTTGTACCTTTAGCTACACCAACTAACAAGGGCATTTTTGCATGTGGCCAAGTAGCAAAATACTGCTCTGCACGCCCTAATTGCCCTTTACCACCGTCTATAAAAATCACATCGGGTATTTTATCTTCATCAACTAATTTGTTGTAGCGCTTATTAAGCGCAAACTCCATGGCAGCATAATCATCTCCACCGGTTATTCCAGTCACGTTGTAACGCCTATACTCTTTAGTATTGGGTCCTTGTGAATCAAATACCACACAGCTAGCAACCGTGTTCTCCCCCATAGTATGGCTTATATCAAAACATTCCATTCTGGTTATATCATCAAGGCGTAGGGTAGCTTTTAATTGCGCATAGCGTTTATTAATAGAGTCTTGGGTGCTTTGCTTAACGGTAATACTATTTAATGCGTTTTTATTGGCTAACTGCAAATACTGGGCACGCTCACCCCGAGTAACTACTTTAAGAGTTACTTTACGCTCACTTATTTGCGTAAGTGCTTGGCCTAATACGTCGCTTTCTTGTATTTCGAACGGCAAAATGATTTCTTTTGCGATACGCCCAGTTGCCCCCGGCGCTAAATAGTACTGGCCTAAAAACGAAGTCAATATTTCTTGTTCACTTGAGTCTTTTGGCACTTTTGGAAAGTAGGTTTTACTGCCCAATACTTTATGGTCGCGGATCATCAATAAGTGAATGCCATTTAAACCATTTAGGTGTGCAAAGCCTACAACATCCATTTCTGCAAAATTACCCGAAATAGACTGTTGTTCCTGCATTTTACGCAGCAACATTATTTGGTCACGCACTTTTGCAGCCAACTCAAAATTTAGCTGCTGGCTAGCTGCTTCCATTTTTTTAATGAGATCGGCGATTACCTCATGTGATTTACCCGTTAAAAACTTACGCACATAATCAACTTGCTCAGTATAATCTTCATCTGAAACTTTATTTACACACGGGGCTGAGCATCGTTTGAGTTGATATTGTAAGCATGGTCGGCTGCGCGCACGGTAATAAACATCTTCGCATTGACGAATGGGAAATATTTTTTGCATCAGTCGTAAGCTTTCTGATACCGCCCCCGCACTTGGAAATGGGCCAAAATACTCACCTTTTACTTTACGACTGCCACGATGAAACGCTAATCGAGGATGTTTATGATTAGTAAGTAATATATAAGGATAGGATTTATCGTCGCGTAATAAAATATTGTAACGAGGCTGATACTTTTTTATCAGATTGTTTTCAAGTAATAGCGCTTCGGTTTCGGTATTAGTAAGCGTTACTTCAACATTACAAATATTACTGACTAAAACACGGGTTTTGCTGTCGGTGATGTTACTTCTAAAGTAACTACTCACCCGTTTTTTTAAATGCTTTGCTTTACCAACATAAATTACTTGATTGTCACTATCGAGCATACGGTAAACCCCGGGCTCACTCGATAGTGTTTTTAAAAACTGGGCGTGATCAAATTCAGACATAAATTATGATTAGTACGATACGTCTATATCAATCATTTTATAGCGAATAGCTAAATGAGTCAGCTCTACATCGCCACTCACATTTAGTTTTTCAAACATACGATAGCGGTAGCTATTAACTGTTTTAGAGCTTAAATTTAAACGCTCAGCTATACTTTGTGCTTTTTCACCTTTGGTGATCATTAGCATTATTTGCAGTTCACGCTCTGACAAACTCTGAAATGGACTTTCATCTGTGCGCCCACTTACCTGTGCTAATGCAATTTGCTGTGCAATTTCAGGTGCAATATAGCGCTGTCCTGCATGCACACAGCGTATAGCACGTACCATTTCATCAGACCCAGCACCTTTAGTTAAAAAGCCATGCGCGCCAAGCTGCATTACGGTGCTAGGATACGGATCTTCACAATTAACAGTAAGCACTATAATTTTTACATCAGGGCAATAACGACAAATCTTTTTCGTCGCCTCAAGGCCACCAATACCGGGCATATTCATGTCCATAAGTACTATATTGGGTGAGTGTTGACGACAAAATTGCACAGCCTCTTCACCTGTTTTAGCTTCTCCAACAACTTTAAAGCCTCGTACATCGTCAAGAATCCGCCTGATCCCTGTTCGTACCAACTCATGGTCATCAACTAAAAGTACATTAATCAATGGAACATCCTCACTAGCCTAATAAAATGCAATTTAATAATATTAATTTGCCACAGTAACACAGTTAAAATAAAACAATAACCGATATTATTTCATCGTTTAAGGTGTGTTAATACATGTATATTAACAGATTAACACACCCAGTTTATTATGCTTTTTCGCTAAAGCGATCTACCCACAAAGCAATAACGCCATCACCGGTTACGTTACACGCAGTACCAAAACTGTCTTGGGCTAAATATAGTGCAATCATTAAAGCTACTGCGCCTTCATTAAAGCCTAGCATAGTTGTTAATAAACCCAGTGCCGACATTACTGCACCACCTGGTGCACCTGGTGCGGCAATCATTACTACACCTAACATCATAATAAATGGCAACATGCCCATTAATGAAGGTGCTTGCATGCTTGGTGATAAAAACATGACCGCCATTGCACAGGTTACAATTGTAATTGTAGAGCCCGATAAATGAATTGTCGCACAAAGCGGAACCGTAAAATTGGCTACGTCTTCTTTTACACCATTCGACTTACTTGATTGTAATGATACTGGAATTGTTGCAGCGCTAGACATTGTGCCCAAAGCGGTAAAGTACGCTGGTAGCATATTTTTAATTAATTCGATTGGGTTGCGTTTTAGTAACAAGCCTGTAGATACATATAAAACAGTAAGCCATAACCAGTGCATAACCAGCGCTGCAATAAGTACTACGCCAAATGCTTGTAGGGTATCAACAACTGTTCCTGCTACCGTCATTTCGGCAAATACACCTGCAATATAAAATGGTAATGCCGGTATTATCACCTTAGATAATAAGCTATCAACAATATCACGCCCCTGATCAGACACTGTTTTAAGCGTAGTCAATTCAAGCTGGCTCATGCCAATACCAAATATAAATGCGCTCATTAATGCAGTCATCACGCCCATTAATGGCGGAATTTCTAAATCAATAAAACTACCAACTTGTGTCGCTGATTCAGCTTCAAATGTAATACCGCCACTTAAAAATGGAATTACTGTGCTAACCAGTAAAAAAGCCAGTGTGCCAGCAATAACAGTAGAGCCATAAGCAAAACCAACTGTTTTACCTAATAAGTGCCCTGACCCTTTTGGTAGTCCAGCAATACCCGATGCAATAAAAAATAAAATGATCAGCGGTATAGTAAAGGAGATCAATTGTCCAATCAGTTCTTTAACAGTATATAAAAGTTCAACGCCTATTAGTGGTAAATAGAGTCCAGCTAAGATACCGGCCACAATACCGGCAATTAATTTTAAGATTAACTTCATTGTGATTGCTTTCTTGAATTTAGATACTGTGTTTTTATCATGTTTTGCATAGCTTGTATCATAAAACTGTTCAACTGCAGTTCATTTGCACAAATAAGCAACAATACGGTGAGTATTAAGTCTTTAATAGATTAATTGTTAGAATATAAATAAATATAACACGCCTTTCAAAAGTTTATTTTTCTACTTAATCTGAACTCTGATTAAGAGATTTACTAACGTATTGAATCATAGTTATATTTAATTTTATTTTCTCTAGCCAGAAGTTTTCAATGAAAACAAGGCGAATTTACGCGTCAATAGCTGGCCTATTGCAAGTAAATTCAACGCAATTAGCGCTGAAAATAGCTGCTTGAGATAGATTTATTATCCGGAGCTCAGGTTCCTTAAGTAACACTTGCAATGATCACGAGGCCAAGTTTTTATTTAATTAGGGTTTATTTATCTTTTAAGCGTCGTTAGCGTCAATTAATGGGCAGTAACCACATTAAGAAGGCCCTGCATAGCTCAAAAATCAACCACACCGCGGTAAATTCAAGCTTGAGAAATAAACACATCCTCGTTATAAGCCCAATAAATATATGTTATAGCCAAACTTTACTTTAAATTTTTTAAACTCACAGTAAAGTATGCTTATATAGTTAATAGCAAAACTACTAACATGTTAAGCGGATTGTATCCAAAGGAACATTATGTCTACTATTTTTGAAGATAACTCACTAAGCATTGGTAATACACCGCTGGTAAAACTTAACCGTGTTACCGGTGGCAACGTATACGCAAAAATTGAATCTCGCAACCCAAGCTTTAGTATAAAATGTCGTATTGGTGCATCAATGATTTGGGAAGCTGAAAAATCAGGGCAGCTAACGAAAGATAAAGAACTAATTGAGCCTACATCTGGTAATACCGGTATTGCGCTGGCGTTTGTGGCAGCATCTCGTGGTTATAAACTAACCCTTACCATGCCAAATACTATGAGTTTAGAGCGCCGAAAACTGCTCAAAGCATTAGGTGCAAACCTAGTACTAACCGACGGCGCAAAAGGTATGAACGGTGCAATTGATAAAGCAAAAGAAATTCAAGCAACCGCTCCCGATAAATATATTTTATTACAACAATTCGAAAACCCGGCAAACCCTAAAATTCACTTTGAAACCACCGGCCCTGAAATTTATGATGCCCTTGATGGTAAAGTAGACTTTTTTGTTGCAGGCGTTGGTACTGGCGGTACTATCACTGGTGTTAGTCGCTACCTTAAAAACGAAAAAGGTCTCAATGTAAAATCGATTGCTGTTGAGCCAACAAATTCACCGGTTATTAGCCAAACGCTAGCAGGTGAAGAAATTAAGCCTGGGCCACATAAAATTCAAGGTATTGGTGCTGGCTTTATTCCTGGTAACTTAGATTTAAGTGTGATTGATGGTGCAGAGCAAGTATCTAACGAAGATGCTATTGCGATGGCACACCTACTAATGAGACAAGAAGGTATATTAGTAGGTATTTCATCTGGCGCAGCGGTTGTTGCGGCGAAACGTATTGCTGAAAAGCCTGAAAATGCAGATAAAAATATAGTGGTTATTTTACCAAGTGCCACTGAGCGTTATTTATCAAGCCCCATGTTTGATGAAGAGTTTAGTGAACAAGAGCTCGTACAATAAGTATTTTGTTTGAAAAAAGGATGCTCTTAGCATCCTTTTTTATTACTTATTTATTCACCCCCCTTTACATCCGTGCAATAAAGCCACACACTTTGTAAAGAATGAATAAATTATATTGATGATGAAAAAACTAACCTCTTTTTTAAGCTTAACTTTTTGCCTATTTATTATTAGCTGCACTGAAGAAGTTGCCCAAGTTAATAGCACGCCGGGCGATGCTGCAACGGCTTATTTTGACGCGCTTTATAATCAAAAAAATCTGCATAAAGCCAGCACTATGGCAACCCCAAACCTTGCCCGCATTATGAAATCATATGGTACTGCTAAGCAATTTTCTCGCACCTTATTAAACATGCAATATGATCAAGTGGTTATAGAAGTTGATATGTCTAATATGAGCTTACGGGAGCAATATGGCGACTCGGCTAAAATTAATCTTATATTCACCGGCACTCTAAATGGTAAAAAAATTGATGATATGCGCAGCGTTAAAATGCGTCATAAAAAAGGCCTATGGTATATAGATAAAATAGTGACCGATCCTTACGCTCGTTAACTTAAATGAATTAAACGCAAAAAGGCCTTACATTTGTAAGGCCTTTTCGTTTTAGTTATTACTTAAAGCACTGCGTTATAGCTCACCAGGTTGAAAGTTATCAACTGCTATGGCTTGCTTTCTTAATTTATTAGCATGATGCATTGCATCGGCATCGGTTTGCTTTAATAAATCGTTTTCAAGCGCATAATTAATCGCCCCCTCAATATCAAGCGTAGCGGGTACCTTCCCTTTACGCTGCCATTGTTTTAGATCTTTAAATTGTGTTTGCATATCATGCATTGCTAAAAATGCACTTTCCATTACACCCGTACCCGCGTTTTCATCCACATAACATAAATGCGTTAAACGGTTTCTAAACACACCTGGTTGAGTCATATGTTTACAAATACTTTGTGCAATGGCATCACTTGGTTTGTGATAATGATTACCGAGTGGGAATACAATACGTTTGAGCACAAAGTTAACCACCGGGTTTGAGAAATTTTTAAAGAAACCATCAAATGCTTGGCCAATTTCATACAATGACGTTTCTATTGCGTATTTAACAAAGGGTAAGTCGGCTTGTTGACGCCCTTCGTCTTCAAAACGTTTTAGTACGGTTGACGCTAAGTACAAATGGCTTAATACATCACCTAAACGTGCCGATATCATTTCTTTACGTTTAAGTTCTCCGCCTAACATGAGCATGGCTACATCTGTACATATGGCAAGGCCACGGCTCATTCTTGTCAGTTGCTTATAGTAAACTGCTGTTTCGCCACTTACCGGTGCTTTAGCAAAACAACTACGCGTTAAACCATGCACAAGTGCCATGCTGGCGTTGCACGCGGCAAACATAATATGGTCCATTAATAAACCATCAAATTGCTCTAATGCAGCGTCATCATCTTCCATCGCTGCCGCTTCCATTTCTTTTAATACAAACGGATGACAACGTGTGGCACCTTGGCCAAATATCATTAAATTACGCGTTAAAATATTAGCGCCTTCTACCGTAATCGATACCGGGATCCCCATATAGCCATGCGCTAAATAGTTATTTGGACCAACCTGAATGCCTTTACCTGAATGAATATCCATCGCATCGTTCATTACTGTACGACCCATTTCAGTCATATGGTATTTAGCAATAGCGGTAACAACTGAAGGGCTGAGTTTTAAATCAATTGCACCTGCCGTCATTAAACGACACGACTCAAGCGCATAGGTTAAACCACCAATACGTGCAAGTGCTTCTTGTACACCTTCAAATTGACCAATAGACACACCAAACTGTTGGCGCACCATGGCGTAAGCTGAGGTCATTTTAGCGGCTAAATGCCCTGTTGCTGTACTTAATGCTGGCAATGAAATGCCACGCCCTGCACTTAAACACTCAACCAACATGCGCCAACCACGTCCAGCGCCTTGCTGCCCGCCTATAATCCAATCCAGTGGAATAAACACATCTTCACCGTACGTTGTGCCATTCATAAACGCCATATTTAGTGGGTAATGGCGCTCGCCAGTTTCAACCCCAGGGTGATCAGTAGGGATAAGCGCACAGGTAATTCCCAGCTCTTTTTCTCCACCTAATAAACCATCAGGGTCATACATTTTAAAGGCAAGCCCTAAAACCGTTGCCACAGGCGCAAGCGTAATATAACGTTTTGACCAATTTAAACGCAGGCCTAAAACCTCTTCGCCATTATGCTCCCCCATACACACCACGCCTGAGTCAGGAATGCTTCCTGCATCAGATCCGGCTTCTGGACCTGTTAGTGCAAAACAAGGTACATCTTCACCAGTCGCCAACGTAGGCAACCAGCGGTTTTGTTGCTCTGTAGTACCGTAATGTAGCAGTAATTCACCTGGGCCTAAGCTATTAGGTACCATTACGGTAACAGCTGCTGTTAAGCTTTTTGTGGCAATTTTTGACACTATAGTAGAGTTTGCAATCGCAGAAAATTCACGCCCACCAAATTTTTCAGGAATTATTAATGCAAAAAAACCTTCCGATTTTAAGTAATCCCAAACATCTTTTGGTAAGTCTTTATCTTTTTGCACAATTTGATAATCGTCAAGCATAGCCAATAAAGTCTCTACTTGATTATCCATAAAGGCGTTTTCTTTATCACTTAGCTCAGGCTTAGGAAAGCGGTGCAGCTTTTGCCAGTCTGGGTTACCACTAAATAACTCACCATCCCACCAAACATCACCAGCTTCCATTGCCTCGCGCTCGGTTTGTGATAACGGCGGTAATACTTTTTTAAACATTTTAAAGGTAGGTCGACTGATTAAATTGAGGCGAATATTTTTAACTGCAAATATAACCACCACCACGACCAGCAATATAATAAAAAATGTCATGTGCATATTCCTTGATACATTGAATGAAAATAGTGGTTTAATTATGACCGTTCTCAAGTTAAATACAATCATTCTTCAGTCGTAAGTTATGCTTAGTTTATTTAAAGATCACCTCTTTTAACTTTCTGCATAGCTTTAGTTATTATTTTTAACTCAATTACTTACTTTAAAAATACAAAAACCCCGCTTAGTATTAAGCGGGGTTTGTTTTTACTCTTAAGTAAATTAACTATAAGCCTTAATTAAAACTGAAAACGCATGTTAGCAAAGTAAGCATCGTTGCCTGAATCATCAGCATTGTTACCGTAACCAACTTTAATACCTACATTTTCATTAATGAAATGCTGAGCACCAAAGCTGTAAGCATCTTGCTTGTTGTAGTTAGCAAATACAGATGTTGCTTTTGAGAAGTAGTAGTTAGTTTCTGCTACCCATTGGTTTTCTTTATCATCAATGCTCTCGTACTTACCTTCAAACGTTAAGAAGTTACCTTGCTGCAAGTCAATAAAGTATTTAGCTGCTACTGCACGGTAATCAAAGTCGTCATCAGCGGTTACTGTTACACCAATGTAGTCAGTGCTGTTTAGCATGTGGTTGTAAGCTAAATCAAATAACGCAAAATCTTCACCGTTTTTGTTTTCAACTAAAGTTACTTTAGCCAGTAAGTTTGGGTTAAAAAAGAAACCACCTGAAAGCGTGTAAAACTCATTGTGCGAACCAGTATCAAGGTTACTGTAAGATGCACCTACCACAAAGTTGTTAATAAAGTATTCGCCACCAACTGAAGTTACGTCACTAGAGTCGTCGTCAGCGTAGCTGCCATATACATTACTTTGTTTATTTATGTATTCAAACTGATCGTACGGGCCTAATGTTTTTTTAGGCGATAAATAGTAAATAGAATCCACCGCAACGGTATTGTTATTGCTGCTAGTTTCATGCTTAAAGCCTAGGTTACTAATTGACTGATAGCTATCTGCTGCCATTGCAGTGGTTGCAGCGCTAGATAATAAAATACTTGAGATAATAACTGCTAACTTTTTCATTATGATAAATCCCTATTTATATGACTTTTTTATGTCTTAGCTGGGTAGCTGAGATCGAGGGACATGCTAACGCTGTGAAACTGAATGAAAACTTAACTAAGCACTTGTATTCATTAAGTTAATTGTAATGAAGTGTAGGTATGTGTAAGATTAAAGTAATTGCAACACCATGCTAACAACTACTTTAACTAAACTAAGTATTACAGTGCATATTGGCTAATAATACGATAAACATCATTAATATTATCGCCAGACTTAAAGTCTTTACTAATAGGTGTAGAGTCTGAGCCAACCCATATTTTCAGCTCGGCATCTAGATCAAAATGCCCTGCGCTTTCTTTACTAAACTTTGTTATTTTTGAGTAAGCTATGCTGATCATTTCCATTTTAGAACCAGTAACACCTTGTTTATCTATCAAGATCAATCGCTTGTTAGTAAAAATAAACATATCGCGTATTACTTTATAAGCCTTTTCAACCTGTTCGCCTTCTATTAAGGTATTTAATAATACTTTTTCTAAGTCGGCATCATCTACTTCGCTAGCGTTACCCATTAACCCACTGAATAATCCCATTATAATTTCTCCTGTTTAAAAATTTGATTCTCTAGGGTGTGTCCGTTCACAAGCTGCCTATATTGCCAGTTATGCTGATGGCAAAAGTTAAGCAATGCAATATCAAGCGGTTCACCTGTAGGCTGGTACTCAATTACAAACTCTTTATGTTGGCTCATATATACACGGCTTATACCTGCTATCGATTGCAACTGCTGCTCTACATTTTGATAATTTTCATTAAGCATTAGGGTATAAAAATGTGTATCTGACTTGTTTTCTTTGGTTTGATGCTCGCTTAAAACGCCTTTATCTAAATGCAATACTTGCGAGCAAAGTCGCTCCAGCTCAGTTAAATCGTGCGAGCTTAAAATAAAAGTAGCCTGCTCACTTAAATCAGAAACCAGCTCGCGTACTTCTCTGGCATGAATAGGATCAAGCCCCGCAGTGGCTTCATCAAGCATCACTATTTGCGGCTCACCAATAAGCGCCTGTGCTATGGTTACACGTTTACGCATACCGTGTGATAAGTCCCCTGCACGCTGCTTTGCAATCTCTTTTAGACCAACCAAGTCAAGTACACGTAGCGCCTCAGTTTGGCTTTGCTTAGCGCCCATACCCTGTAGTTTTGCATAAAAGGCAAGTTGCTTGTCTATATTAAAACGAGGGTCAAGCTGCGCGTCTTGCGGTAATGCACTTACTTTATTAAATAAAGCTGCGCTGCCAGGCTTATGCCCTAATATTTCAAGACTGCCTTTACTGGGCGCTATATAGCCGCATAACAAACTAAATAAGGTGGTTTTACCCGCGCCATTTGGCCCAACAAGCGCCACTGGCGCACCTTTATTTATTTCAAAGTTCACATTATTAAGCGCAAGTTTTGCGCCATACGATTTACTCAAACCGCTGCCTGTAATTAATGCTCTCATAGTGAGCTCCTTGCAAAAACACGCTGAGCAACGCTTAGTAATACCGCTGTTTGGATCAGTGGAATAGCCACCGCGCTTAGTAATGGTAAATTTTGTCCAGCTAATAGCTCTATTTGTACACCCGGAAATAAATAATCAAGCATACCTAATGCGGGGATTTGCCACTGCAAAATACCAACAACAATACCGCCTGCCGTAAAATATAAAATTGCCAACACTATAGATAAACGCGATGAGCGAGCAAAGGTATTTATCAACGTCATAAGAGCTACAAATGGGCACAGAGTAACCACTAATATTAAAAATATAGAAAGTGCGCGGGCAAAGCCACCAGCAAGTAAACTAGGATCTCTAAACCCCAGCACAGCGAGCGTAGCCACCAGGGTAATACCTACCAAGCATGCTAATACCGCTAATTGCCCTAAAAAACGGCCAAAGAGTATTTCAAAACGTGTTGAACGCAGCGATAAAAAACGAAGTGTGCCACGCTCTCTATCGCCTACTGTTTGGTCGCTGCAAATAAACACACTAAATATCGGAAAGCTATACAAAGCAATCAGCCAATACATAGCAAATTCGGCCTCAGGCCAATCAAGTAATTTACTTAAACCTATGGAGCCAGATATGTCACGGGCAATTTGTTCAAAATCGGGCGCACTTACAATGCCTACCGCTTGCCCTATCGGGTAGCGCAGTATTATTAGCCACACCAATGCAAAGGCAGCTAATGCAATGAGCCCACGTTTAGTTAAAAACATACGTACGAGCTCAAAGCCTGCTATTTGCGTTAGTCGCCCTATGTTTATCGGTAATGGTGTTGCCATTGACTATCCTTAATGACTTTTTGTTTTCAGTATATTTATCCACACTAAGTGTAAATACCTTGAATTACCAGCAAAAAAAAGCTCACTAATGGTGAGCTTTGTAACAATACATTTTAATCTAACAGCATAAATTACATTATAAATTATAAATGCTGCTTATAAACCTCAAGTGCTTGGCTTAAGTCGTTGATTAAATCGTCTACATCTTCAAGGCCTATATGCAAACGAATAACGGGCCCTAAATCCCAACCTGTATCCGAACGCAGTCCTTTCATGGTTAAATTAGCGGTTACTAAGCTTTCAAAGCCGCCCCACGAAAAACCCATTTTAAAATAGTGTAGGCTATCTAAAAACGCATCTATGGCAGCCTGATCCCCTACTTTCATTACTATTGAGAACAAACCATTACTGCCATCAAAGTCACGTTTAAAAAATTCATGCCCCGGGCAAGTAGCAAATGCTGGGTGGCGAATATGATCAACAAGCTCATGTTGCTCAAGCCATGTAGCCACTTCTATTGCTGCTTTTTCGTGTTGATTTAAACGCACAGCCATAGTGCGTAAGCCCCTAAGTGCTAAATATGCATCGTCTGCGCTAGTGCATTGCCCGAGTAAATAGGAGTTTTCGCGCAAAGTTAGCCAATACTTTTTATTAGCAACAGCCACGCCCATCATTACATCAGAATGGCCTACTATATATTTAGTAGCTGCTTGAATACTAATATCAACACCGTGCTCAAGCGGACGATAATGCAAACCGTTGCCATAGGTATTATCAAGCATGGTCATTATGTGGTGCTCGTTTGCTACTTTTACCATAGCCGGTACATCTTGAATTTCCATGGTAATAGAGCCCGGCGATTCCAAAAACAATACCTTGGTGTTTGCTTTAATGTAGTCTTTAATTCCAGCACCTATAGTAGGTGGGTAATATGTAGTGCTAATACCCAGGCCGGCTAGAATTTTATCGCAAAAATCACGAGTAGGTTCGTATACATTATCAACCATTAAAATATGGTCGCCGGTTTTTAAAAACGACAGCAAAGTTTGGCTAATTGCAGCTGCGCCACACGGATAAAGTACACACCCTTCGCCGCCCTCAAGCTCAGTTATCGCCTCTTGCAGCGCAAAGTGGGTAGTTGTGCCTCTACGGCCATAAAATAAGGTTTTGTCACCACATGTTTTAGCGGCTTTTTTTAATTCTGCTACTGAGTCAAATACTATGGTTGATGCACGTTGCACAACCGGATTAACTACACCGTGGGTATAGGCTTTTTTACGTCCTGATGTAACAAGTTGGGTATTTTTATTGCTTTTGCTCGTCATGCTTAATCCTTATTATTTAGCCAGTACTCAATTAAATAGCGAGAAATAGAATCTGTTCTGGGAAGCTTTAAATGCTCCCCTTCGTCATGCCAATTACCAAACTGGCGTAACTCTTCACGGCTAAACCACTTAGCATCGTCAAGTTCGTTTTTATCAACATTAATATCTTCTGTAACCGCTTCGGCAAAAAAGCCCAGCATTATTGATGAAGGAAACGGCCAAGGTTGTGATGCAACATAACGTACATTATTTACTTCAATACCCGCCTCTTCTTTTACCTCACGAGCAACTGCTTGCTCGAGTGTTTCACCGGGATCAACAAAGCCCGCTAACGACGAATACATACCGCTCGCCCACGCAGCTTGACGACCTAGTAAACAGCGCTCTACCCCATCGGCAAACACTTTAGTAACCACCATAATTACTGCAGGATCAGTGCGCGGAAAAGCAGGGTGTTTACAGTTTTCGTTTTCGCATACTCGCGAATGCCCGGCTTCTACTAAATGATTTTTACTGCCGCAACGTCCACAAAAACTATGGGTTGCATGCCAATAACATAAGCCGCGTGCAAGTGCCGCTATTGAAGCGTATTTAATGGTTACTTGAGGGCCGTATTGGCGTATGTCAACAAACTGCGCGCCGTCAATTAAAGGATCAAGTATGCTGGTATCTAGCTTAGATACATCAAGAGCAAACACCCCATCTTTTGCATTGTTTAAGCCAACAAAAATAGCATTCGTTAAATCTAAATGGGCAACCTGTTGATACGATAAATAACTAACTTTTGGGGTATCTTTAATAAATAAGGTTTGATTATTTTTAACTAAAACCCACTTACTTTGCGCCGACATATGCGCTTTAAGCCATGCTGGGTCGTTACGAAAATTTGAGCCTCTGTCTAGTGGCATGTTGCTGTAATGAAGCATTTAAATCCTTAGGTACACGTTATGTTTTAAAATTACCATAACCCTTTAGTAAACCCAATTTATTAGCGCGATAAAAAAAGCCTAAAATAGGCTTAATTGCTATATAACACTGCAGTATTAAAAAGTCTCATGTTGCAGGGGCTAATAGCCTATGTGAGTGTTATTTTTTGGCTATTTAGTAAACCTTGATTTAAAGCAAAAATGTATTGTCGATTAAATGAAATTGCTCAGCACTTTGTTTTAATGCCTCTGCGGTTAACCTATCAGCGCCATATACATCACACGGAACATTATATTGGCTTTTTAAATGCCCCAACAATAAAGCAAAGTCGCCATCACCAGAGAGTAAAATAACTTTATCAAGGTTTTTACCATGCTCAAGCATATCAATGGTTATACCCACATCCCAGTCGCCTTTGGCACTGCCATCGCGGCGTTGAATAAATGGCTTAAGTTTTACCTCAAAACCAA
This sequence comes from Pseudoalteromonas sp. SCQQ13, assembly GCF_015864415.1. Taxonomy (NCBI): domain Bacteria; kingdom Pseudomonadati; phylum Pseudomonadota; class Gammaproteobacteria; order Alteromonadales; family Pseudoalteromonadaceae; genus Pseudoalteromonas; species Pseudoalteromonas sp. SCQQ13. Next base: position 18,510 of record NZ_JADYXG010000010.1, read on the forward strand.
TTGCACGCAAAATATTTTGAAACTGGCTTTGTTTTTCATCCCCTCGGTAAATTGCATAAGCAAACGCACATTCAATATTATATTGCTGCGCCATAACTCGCCAAAATGCGTTGTAATCAAAGTTTTTTCCGTAACTTTCACGGCAAGTGTAATAAATATTTTGTACATCGACAAAAATACCTACACGGGGTTTGGTATTTTGCAGCTCGTGTTGTGAAGTCATTTAATTTCCTAATCAGGATTTATAGTAATGGCGTGGTGCTATTAAAATAAGTGTACCTTGCATTTTTTATTTAAGTAACCTAAATTGGTTACTTAACTCCATGTAACCAATTTAGGTTACATTTTAAAAAGTAACTATTTCGAGGCTCATATGATTGGTGTGATCAGCGGCGACATTATTAAATCGCAAACTATTCCTCAGCAGCAGTACGATGCCATGCTTTATCAGCTAGAGCAAAGCCTAAGAAGTATTACCACACAGCGCACTCATTGGAATATATACCGAGGCGATGCCTTTCAATTACAGTTAAACAACCCAGAGCAATTATTTAAAACCGCTATTTTAGTGTATTTACACTTAAAAGCATCGGGGTATGAACTACGCCAAAGTATGGCTTTAGGGAAAATAGATAATCCGCGCAGCGATATAAAAACCGCAACCGGCTCTGCCTTTACCCTCTCTGGGCAAGGGCTAGATAAAATAGCCAATCAACGCTTTATTATTAATATTGCAGAGCAACAACTCGATGAGAGCTTAAGCCTTAATCTAGCCTTTGTAGATGTGTTACTCACTAAAATTACGCTAAAGCAGGCCAATGCCTTGTATGTGTACTTAACTAAAGCCGACAACAGCCATGCCGCTGTAGCTAAAGAGCTAAAAACAAGCCGGGAGAATGTTACTAAATTGCTTAATTTAGCGCATTACCAACTAATAGAGCGTTTTATTAAATACACTCAACAATGTATCCAAAAAATAATCGCAGGAAGTAAATAATGGCATTTTCACTCTTACTCGTTGCCCTCATTATTGGCCACCTACTCGCCGATTTTTACTGGCAACCCATGAGCTGGGTAAACGACAGAAACACCCGTCACTTTAAAGCAAAAAAACTTTACTACCATGTATTAGTTCACGGCGTGACTAGCGCACTAATTATTACGCTTTGGGAGTATACCTTTGGCTGGCAACAACTGAGTAGCGTATTTCTTGCCACCAGTATTATCGTGATTAGCCACTACTTTATTGATATTGCAAAATCGTACTCTAATAAAGGCGTAGTGCCTTTTTTATTCGACCAAATTGCACATATCATCATTATTATTGCGATAAGTATTTGGCTAACTGACAATCTGCAGCTTACTAACAGTGTAATGGCGCTATTAACCAACTCAAAAGCGCTGTGGGTTATAGCTGGTTACCTCATTATTTTAAATCCCAGTGCCGTATTTATAAGAATGATGTTAGAGCGTATAACCAACCACTTTTCAAGTGATGGTAGCCTGCCCTTAGCTGGACAAAGTATTGGCATGCTTGAAAGAGTACTGATGCTGACGTTTATCTTATTAGATCAGTTTGCAGGGCTTGGGTTTTTAATTGCCGCTAAATCTGTATTTAGATTTGGCGATTTAAGTGCCAGTAAAGATAAAAAGCTCACCGAATATGTAATGCTAGGCACACTACTTAGCGTAAGTGTTACCTTATTTGTAGGATTAGGAATTAATTACTTAATCAGCTAGCCTGTAATAATAGCAAAGCATACACACTAAAAAATCCCCATTAAAAAACGCGCTACTTGTAAAGCAAGTAAGCGCGTTTTTTGTATCAGCGTTTAAAAGTATTATTAATCGTTGTTACTTGGACGACGACGGCGCTGAGTATTACCACCAACAGATTCGCGTTTTGCCCAAGGGCTTTGCGCTTTATCATCCGTTTTAGCTACTGGCTTTTTAGAACCGCCTCTGCGCGCACCCGTACCGTTTCCGCCATTATTAGGCTTTTTATTATTTGGCTTGCTGCTGTCAGATTTAGGCTTATTAAATGGCTGATTGGTCTTTTTAGCTTTTTTAGGAGCGATTGGACGCGCATCTAAGTCGCGCTCTGGTACTGGGTTAACCGGCTCAAAACCTTCTTCGGTAGCACGAGGAATAAGCTCACCAATAAAGCGTTCAATGCCGTATAAATCCACTGCATCTTCCGTGGTTACAAACGAAATTGCATGGCCCGATGCACCGGCGCGGCCAGTACGGCCAATTCGATGCACGTAATCTTCGTATACGTTTGGTAAGTCGTAGTTAACAACGTGTGGAAGCTCCACAATATCTAAACCACGGGCAACAATATCGGTTGCAACTAACACACGTACTTCACCGCTTTTAAAGCCATCAAGGGCTTTAACACGTGCGCCTTGCGATTTATTGCCATGAATAGCCGCGCCAACAATATCATCGCGCTCTAGTTGTTTAACTAAGCGGTTTGCACCGTGCTTAGTACGGCTAAATACTAATACTTGCTGCCAATCGTTAGTACGAATTAGGTGGCTTAATAACGCTGTTTTACGTGGTTTATCTACCGCGTAAACACACTGAGTAACGCTTTTAGCTGTGGTGTTTTTTGCAGCAACAGAAATTTCAACCGGATCGTTTATCAACCCTTTTGCCAGTGCACGAATTTCGTCAGAAAAGGTTGCCGAAAACATTAAGTTTTGACGTTTTGCAGGCATTTTTGCAATCAGGCGTTTAATATCATGAATAAAGCCCATGTCGAGCATGCGATCAGCTTCGTCAAGAACTAATACTTCAACACTATCAAACTTAACTGCATTTTGATTATGTAAATCGATTAGGCGCCCCGGAGTTGCCACTAAAATATCAACCCCTTTGCGCAAACGCTGCATTTGTGGGTTAATTTTAACGCCACCGTAAACTACAAACGAGCTTACATTTGAATGCTTTGCGTACTCTTCAACATTTTCACTAACTTGCAAAGCAAGCTCACGTGTTGGCGTTAAAATAAGTGCACGCACATGGTTACTTTTAGCTTTAGGACCGCTAGACAAACGCTCAATAAGTGGCAGTGTAAAACCCGCTGTTTTACCTGTTCCTGTTTGCGCTGCTGCCATCACATCACGACGCTCAATAATCGCCGGAATTGCTTGAGCCTGAATTGGCGTTGGCGTTTCATAGCCCTTCTCTAAAACCGCATTAACTAAAGACTGTGATAAACCTAAACCTTCAAAACTCATATAAACTCTCTTTTAAATAAGGCTAAACTAGCCAGTTGCGCGCATTATACCTATAACCTGCAATATTGCATAAAAATATTCACATCCAACTTTTAGTACTCATTTTTTGCTACTATTAACTACCGCTAAAAATAAATTAAAGAGTTACTTATGAGCTTAAAAACCCAAGCAAACCAAATAACTTTAGTTGAGTGTTTACATAATGTAGAGGCTAAGCGGGAAGATGAGGCGAAAACATTACTCGCCCTATTTACAAAAGTCACTAATGAGCAAGCCGTTGTATGGGGTAAGGATATTATTGGCTTTGGCCACTACACCTATAAACATAACTCTGGCAGCAGTGAAAAATGGCCACTCACTGGCTTTTCCCCGCGTAAAACCAAGCTGTGTATTTATATAATGCCCGGCTTTGAAGATGAGACGATTAAAACCCTACTTGACCAGTTAGGAAAGCACAGTTTAGGTAAAAGCTGTTTATATATTACAAACCTAGCTAAAGTGGATTTAACGATACTCGCGCAGATAATTACAAGGTCACTCAACATTATGCAGCAGCGCTACCCGCAGTTATAAAACGCAAAAAACGGCTAAAAAGCCGTTTTTTTATATCGCGATATTTACTAGTTACTTAACGCCAAGCTCACGTAAACGCTCTTGCAAGTAACTATCAGCAGTATAGCGCTCTGATAACACCACATCTGGGCGAGGGTGTAAAAATAGTGGTAATGAAATACGCGACTTACTAGACGCTTTACCTGTTGGGTTAATTACCCGATGAATTGTTGAAGGGAAATAACCACCCGACGCTTCTTGTAGCATGTCACCAATATTAATGATCAAGCAACCAAAATCAGAAGGAACATCTAACCAACCGCCTTCGGTATTTTTAACTTGTAAACCCGGTTCATTAGAAGCAGGTAATACAGTTAGCAAGTTAATATCGCCATGCGCAGCTGCACGAATAGCACCAGGCTCTTCATCGCCGGTCATTGGTGGGTAATGTAAAATACGCAGCAATGTTTGCTCAGAATTAGCAATCATATCTTTTAAGTCAATCGAAAATTTAGCACGCACATCTGCTGGTGCTTCTGCTTGTACCCAACTTAAAAGCGTTGCTGCAAACTCATTAGCTAAACGATAGTACTCACGTATGTCTGCTTCTAACTGGGCAGGTACACGGCCTTTAGGATAAACATGGAAATACTCTTTAATGTCTTTAACTTTACAGCCTTTTGCCACTTCAGATACCGAAGGCGGAAAATAGCCATCTTGGGTGTCTTTAGAAAATAAAAAGTCCTGCTTTTGATCTGAGTTAAAAAAGTCTTGCCAATTTTTATAAATAGACTCAACTAAAGATTGCGGAATTGGATGGTTTTTTAACACCCCAAAGCCGGTATTTCTTAATGATTCAACAAATTGAGCAGCCGCATTGTCCGCTTTATAATCAACAGTAGGTAATTGCATTGTACATTCCAGTGAATAGGTTGTGAGAGATCATTTACATTATAGAGGTAGATTACTCTATTTAAGCAGCAAAGCCTGTATTATTACCACCGTGAGGATAGACAAACAGCCCTAAAATCATAAGGACATATGTCCGCATCTTGGCTAGGTGAACAATCGAGTTGATCTTAATCAAATTATAAATAAAGATTGAAATAACATCACTTCGCACCTATCTCTGAACTATGATAGTAATGTTTATTATTTTGTACTTAAATTTAAGTATTAAGGCTTCTCATGCGACAAAAAGTATCTTTTAAAAGTGGTGATTTAAAATTGGCAGGACAACTTGAACTGCCCTCTGGTGAAATTAAATTTTACGCCCTATTCGCACACTGTTTTACCTGTGGCAAAGATATAGCGGCGGCAACACGTATCAGCCGTGCACTCACACAACAAGGGATTGCAGTATTACGATTTGATTTTACCGGCTTAGGTAATAGCGATGGCGACTTTGCCAATAGTAATTTCTCATCTAATATTCAAGACTTAGTAGCGGCCGCTAATCACCTGCGTGAACATTTTGGTGCGCCGCAGCTACTTATAGGCCACAGCTTAGGTGGAGCAGCAGTGCTGGCCGCTGCAGAGCACATACCAGAAGTATCGGCAATTACTACCATAGGTGCGCCGTCAGATGCACAACACGTAGCCCACAACTTTAAAGCCCACCTAGATGAAATTAACGCAGCTGGCGAAGCTAAAGTAAATTTAGCGGGCCGCGAGTTCACTATTAAAAAACAATTTATAGACGATATAGCTAAGTACGATAAAAGCCACATAAGTAAACTTAAGCGCGCATTATTAGTAATGCACTCCCCTATTGACGCGACTGTAAATATTAGCGAAGCCGAAAAAATTTACGCATCAGCTAAGCATCCTAAAAGCTTTATTAGCCTAGATAACGCCGATCACTTACTTACTAATAAAAACGATGCCGACTACGCAGCAGATATTATTGCCACCTGGGCTAATCGTTATGTAAATTACGACAAAACTAAATATACGGCTAAATTAAATAATGGCAGCGTATTAGTAGAAGAAAAAGACCATGTATTTACTCAGCACGTAAGCACCAAAGAGCATACTTGGCTTGCTGACGAACCACTTAAAATGGGGGGCAAAAATCTAGGCCCAGATCCGTATGAGCATTTACTCGCGGGGCTTGGCGCGTGTACCTCTATGACACTGCGCATGTATGCGAGTCATAAAAAGTTACCGTTGGAACATGTCAAAGTTGAGCTTGAGCACACTCGCGATTATAAAAAAAAAGACGGTGACGCAGAGCAAGGCCAAGGTGTTGAAGCTATTACGCGTAAAATCACCTTAACGGGCGATTTAACCCCCGAGCAACGCGCGCGCCTTCTCGAAATTGCTAATAAATGCCCAGTGCATAAAACCCTACACAATAACCCACTGGTGATAAGTGAATTGGTAGAGTAACGTATAATAATTTTAATTCTGTATATAAAATAGCGCAGTTAAAGCTGCGCTATTTTTTCATCTTGTTAAGCTAAATAATTAATTATTTTAAATGTGTGCGATAATAACCGTCATTGTTCCAATATTTTTAGCAAAAGAATCCATCCATGAAATCATATAACACCATTGCAGAACGAATTGAAATTTTACAAAGCCGAATCGAAGCCTATAAAGACGAAATTGAAGTATTAAAAGCGGAACCTAAAAGTGATAACGAACGCATTATTTTTAAGTTTATTGAAACCGGCAGCACGGGTAAAACCAAAGACTATGTACGTGGTTTAGGCATTAAATCGTCTCGCGATAGCTTATATTCGTCGGGTGATGTAACTAAGCTAATTAAAGATGGCGCAACCGATATTTCGCCAGCGTTGCTTGAAATAGCCAGAGTGCTTGCAAGTGCACGTAATAAAAATGGCCCTAGCTGTTAAAAAAGCTTAATTAGCCGTGTAATAACGGCTAATCCACCAACTCCACACCTAATCCGCTGAGTAAATTCAACGCTTCAAAACGCTCAAATTTAGCCTTGGTTATTTGGTTGCTATTTAAATCGATATTAAATTGCGTGGCACCAACAAAGTCGCACTGGCTTAAATTAGTTTGAAAAAATTCGCTATCACGAAAATCAGTACCGCTAAATTTACTCTTAGCTAAATTTGCGTGCCTAAAGTCTACATTTTTTGCAAAGCAATCTGTTAGTTTAAGTGCTTTTAGAGTTAGTTCAAAAAAGGAACTGTGGCTAAGCTCACAGTGACTAAAACTCACAGCAGCATTAACACTAAGCTGCGGCCAGTTTATATCACTCCACTGTATACTGTTTAATTTACAATGACTAAAGTCAACATTTTCGAGTGAGCTATAACCCCATTTTAGTGATGCTAAATTGCATTTTTTAAAACTGCATTCTATAAAACGGCAGTGTTTAAATTGGCCATTTGAAAAGTCGCAATCTGTAAAAGTACAGTCTTCAAACTCTATATTCTCAAAAACCTGCTCTGTCAGTGCTAATGCTGTAAATTGTTGATCAAAATAGTGATTATTATTTTCTATAGACACGGTCTGAATATTACCTTAACGCGCAAATTGAGCTTTTTTAGGGAGATCTTTTTTCAGCGCGAGTATCGCTATAAATATTAAACCCAGAGGTAAAATTAGCGATAAACAGCCACCAACAAAAGCAATGACACCTGGATTAGTACTTTTTCGTTTACCTAATTTATAACTAATAAAAGCAAAAATAGGCACTAATAAAAGTATAAAAAAAGCGATAAACTCGCCAAAAAGAGTGATGTTAACTGACATAAGAATTCCTTTTCATCTGTATGATTATTGCAGTACTAAATTTAACCATAAAAAAACCCTTAAGCCTACACTTAAGGGTTTAATTTTTAATTATCTAACGCATATTTACAAAACACTGTAAAAATAATTTACTCTGCGCTTAGTACCGCTTTTTCTACTACGCTAATTGCAAGTTCTGCTAACGAATCAGCATTAGGCTTACTTGGCGCATTAGTTAATAAACACGACGCCTGCGTAGTTTTAGGGAACGCAATAACGTCACGGATGTTATCAGTACCACAAAGCAACATAGCTAAACGGTCAAGGCCAAAAGCTAAACCAGCATGTGGTGGCGTACCGTATTTAAGTGCGTCAAGTAAAAAGCCAAACTTGTCTTGTTGCTCTTGCTCATTAATACCTAAAATTCTAAACGCAGCTTCTTGCATATCAGCATTATGAATACGTACCGAACCGCCACCTACTTCGTAGCCGTTTAATACCATATCGTACGCATCTGAAATAGCAGCCGCAGGGTTTGCTTCAAGTTCACTTGCGCTCATGTCTTTTGGCGCAGTAAATGGATGATGTACAGCGTGCAGCGTACCTTCGTCATCTTCTTCAAACATTGGGAAGTCTACAACCCAAAGTGGTGCCCAGCTATCAAGGTTAGTGATTTCTAAATCAATACCAATTTTAACGCGCAGTGCGCCCATTGCTTCATTTACTGTGTTGCGCTTATCGGCACCAAATAAAATAATATCGCCCGACTGTGCATTAGTACGCTCAAGTAACTGAGTAATTACATCTGCAGTTAAAAACTTAGCTACTGGTGACTGCACGCCTTCTGCGCCCGCAGTGTGATCGTTTACTTTCATCCACGCCATGCCTTTTGCGCCGTAAATACCAATAAACTTAGTGTAATCGTCAAGTTGTTTACGCGAAAGCTTAGCACCACCTGGTACAGTTAATACCGCAACACGGCCTTTTTCGTCATTTGCAGGGCCTGAGAAAACATTAAACTCTACGTCTTTAACTAAATCGGCAATATCAACAAGCTTCATTGGATTACGTAAATCAGGCTTATCTGAACCGTATAAGCTCATTGCTTCGCTGTAAGGCATAATTGGAAAATCGCCTAAATCTACATTTAACAATGTTTGCCACATTTCGCGGATCATTTTTTCAGTCATACCACGTACTTGATCAGAGCTCATGAACGAGGTTTCAATATCTATTTGAGTAAACTCAGGTTGGCGATCGGCACGTAAATCTTCATCACGGAAACATTTTACAATTTGGTAGTAACGGTCAAAACCCGACATCATCAACAATTGCTTAAATAACTGCGGCGACTGCGGTAATGCGTAAAAACTACCTTTGTGAACACGACTCGGTACTAAGTAATCGCGCGCGCCCTCTGGCGTTGCTTTGGTAAGTACGGGTGTTTCTATGTCTAAAAAGCCGTTTTCATCTAAAAAACGACGCACAAAGCTGCTTGCTTTAGCGCGTAACTTAATGCGGTCGCTCATTTCTAATCGACGTAGGTCTAGGTAGCGGTATTTTAAACGACGCTCTTCAGAGTTCACTTGGTTAAAATCAAGTGGTAATGGCTCTGAGCGGTTAATAATATTAAGCTCAGTGCCTAAAATTTCGATTTCGCCTGTAGGCATGTCTTTATTTACTTGGCTATCTGGGCGTGCACGTACAATACCTTTTAACTGCACACAAAATTCTTGGCGAAGCGTGTTAGCTGAACTCATCAACTCTTCAATGTCAGAATCGAATACAACTTGTACTAAACCTTCTCTATCGCGTAAATCGACAAAGATAAGTCCACCAAGGTCACGTCGTTTGTTGATCCAGCCACATAGTTCAACTTCTTGATCTACGTGAGTTTTATTTAGCTGTCCGCAGTATATAGAGCGCATAGTTTTCCTGTCAGATAAAAGGCGTGCAACGGTCAAAAAACATTCGTTTTAAGTAGGGTAAATCTTTTTTATAAATACGAATATAAAAATAACACCGCTTGCAATTCAAAATAATCAAATTAAGCCCTGTATTATACGCAAGTGATATGAAGATACTAGGGCGGGTGTCGTTTTTTGCATCGGATTTAAAGCAGCATATTTTATTATTTGATACACTATAGCTACTTTATAATTAGGCGTTAGTTTGTATGCTATATATTGGGTGCCCACAGTGGTCAAGCAATGCGTGGAAAGGCAATTTATTTTCGAGCCAATGTAAAAATGCCGATATGCTAAGCCAATACGCGCAACATTTTAACTCTGTAGAGGGAAATACCAGCTTTTACGCCGATCCATCCCCAAGTACTCTTTTACGCTGGGTAAACAGTGTACCCGACGATTTTAAATTTACCTTTAAGTTTCATCGGCGCTTTAGCCATGAGCTAAAGCTGACTAATGTACACAACGAGCTAACCGCTTGGCTTAACTTATTTGCACCAATTTTAGAGAAAACTGGGCAAATTATGCTGCAGCTGCCAAGTGCTTTTGGCCCTAATGATTTACCCAAGTTAGCGCAATTTATTAGCCTATTACCCAAAGAGCTAAACTTCGGGGTAGAAGTTCGCCATCCGGCATTTTTTCAAAAGGGTGAAGCCGAAATAGCGCTTAATCAATTATTAATGGCAAATAACATAAACCGTATAGCCATGGATACCCGCGCCCTATTTGCAGTTAAAGCGAATACAGAAGCGCTGATTGATGCACAACAAAAAAAGCCGCATCTGCCCGTGCATGCTATTGCTACAAGTGAGCAACCCATGGCACGTTTTGTTATTGCTAATTTACAAAGTGAATATAAAACCTTTTATAAGCCTTGGCTTAGTAAAGTAAAACAGTGGCTTGATGAAGGAAAAACGCCCTATGTATTTTTTCATACCGCAGACAACCGAGAAGCACCGTTATTAGCAAGGCAGTTTTGTAAGGACCTAGGTTATAACCACAAGGTACTAAATCCATTTAGCGGCGAGGCAGAAGCCCACCAGCAAGCACTGTTTTAAATAACCACTTACAACAAATAAAATGATAGAACTTAGAGAGCAACATGAGTGAATACGCACGTTATTTTACCGGCTACCCTGCAAACATTGTTGAGCAAGTATTAAATCTAATCAGTAATGATAAAGTAAGTAAATACTTACTTAAAAAGTATCCGCAGGCACATAATATTACCAGCGACAAAGCACTTTTTAGCTACGCCACAGAGCTTAAAAAACAGTATTTAAAAAATGCCCCGCCGTTTGGTCGCGCCGCATTTAAAAAGCAAGGCGACATGGTCACTAATGCACTTGGCACGCACACCTATCGTATGCAAGGTAAAACTCGCAAGCACGATTTGGCCATCAACAGTGATTTACTGCACGCTCCCGAGCCGTTATTAAAAGCCTTAGTGGTACACGAGCTCGCTCATTTTAAAGAAAAAGACCATAACAAAAGTTTTTATAAACTTTGTTGTCACATGGAGCCAAGTTACCACCAGCTAGAGCTTGATTTACGCATTTTTTGCGTGGCTGTAGAGCAAGGCAATAATCCTTACTTAAAATGAGCTAATTAAATTGCCGTAAACGCGCTAGTAAATGCACATTAGCTAAGGCAAAACTGTAAATTTAGTTAAACCTATAAGTTGCCCCGATTCTGTTACTACTTGCACCTGCCATTTACCGACAGAATCAGTTGGGAAATTTACTTTATGGGTCCACGCTCTATAACCTTGCTCTCGCCCACCACTTATATTTAGTGTGATCCGATCTACTTCTTTATTGTTGTATAGCCACACATGAAATATTTTTTCATTTAATCCTCTGGGCGCTTTAACAGCAGTCCACGTATATAACCCCTGATGATGTAGTGAATAAGAGTCTAATTGCTTAATATTACCAATAGGTTGGCGTTGCTCTAAATCAACCTCGTGCGATAAAGTAATATCGGTTAAGCGCAAAGCCGCTGGCGGCACCCAGCTACGTAGTTGCCATAAGCCAGCACTCAATATACACAAAATCACTACCAATAAAGGAAATCGCCACCAGCGGGTATTAGGCATTAAGTTGCCTAAACTGGGGAGGGTAAAAATAACAGCAGTAACCAAAGCAATTGCTAAGCTTTGGCTAGTGGTTACATTTAATAAAATAGGCAAAGTAACCAATATAACGACAAACAATGCAAAGTTATGAAACACCGCAAATAACATGCGATTTTTTGCTAACTTTTTATAATACAAAGGATCAATTACCGATATGACTGCACACATTATCATTAGCGCGGTAAAAATAGCTTGCGGGTGATCCCACTGCGTTACCGCTAAAAAAAATGGCAAAGCAAAAAACAGGCTTTCTTGTTGCACCATTTGTAAAGCAAAGCGCATAAAGTTGGGCGATACCGCGACACCAAATCTTTGCTCTACTTTATCGCGCAACCAGTTATCAATAATTAACCATACCCAGCTCACTAGCAAAAATATGGCAATAAATTGCGAAAACGATTCTTTTCGCTCAACTAACACATAACTTGCCACACCAGAGCAAAATGCTATTACTGCTAATAATCCCGGCCGCTGTTGCATTGCGATTATAAATTTTGTTATTAAACTTTTAAAATAGTCCATCTAATTTTGGGTCCGTACAAGTGTGCATGCTAAAGCGCTTAAAAACATAAGCGTTTTATCTTAAAGTAATTACCTGAACAACACATAAATAGCATAAAACCCCTTAGCTTATTAACAATATAATAATCGGTAGTAATATTAAGTGATGACTATTTTGGTTGTTTTAAATGGGTGCGCGAAATTTCTTCATTTACCCAGTGTAGTAACTGTTTTATTGCCTTAGATAGCACCTGATTTTGCCGCACTATATAACCTAAACTGGTGGTTGGGAATTGCGGTAAAGCCGTTACTGTATTGGTTAAATTAGCTTTAGAGCGCAGCGAAAACTCAGGAACAATTGCCACGCCAAAACCAGCTTCTGCCCAATCAATTTGTGCATCAACACTACCCACTTCCATAACCCGATAACTCGGTAAATTTAAAGACGGTAGCGCATTATCTAATAACTCTCGGGTGCGGGTATCGTGGCCTAATAAAATTAATGTTGGCGGCTCAGTGAGTACCATACTTTCATCGTTTTTTGCTTGCTGCCATAACGCTAAATTATTTCCCAGCGCACACCACTTTATCTGTTGGAGTTCACTAAAATGCAGTGGCTCACTTTCTTTTTGAGCAATAACAAAGCCTAAATCGGCTTCTGCACTTTTAACCAGCGCCGATGCCTGTGACGAGGTGGTATTAAGCAAGGTAAAATCAATCCCCGGGAACTGGGTTTTAAACAGCTGAAAAGGCTCTATGAGTAACAAGCGAGAAATAATATCACTAGCTGCAATGGTGAGTGTGCCTTGGCTTAAGTTATTTATTGCATTTAGATCAGACTGACATACCTTCAATTCCCATAAGGTTTTTTGCCCCGACTGTAATAAACGCAAACCCGCTTGGGTTAAACAAAAGGGGTTACGCTCGATTAACTTTACCCGCGTCATTTTTTCTAACTGCTTAATATGCAAGCTCACATTAGGTTGCGTCATGTGCAGTGCACTTGCCGTTTTACCAAAGTGCTTTAGCTCTGCTAATGTAACAAAGGTTTTTAACCAATGAATATCTAACATCTCACTTCCTTAATATTGCACACGCCATATGGAATCCTTATTGATATCATAATTATAATTAATTTCTCTTATTTTAACAGCCCGCATATCATATCAGCTTGTTCAATTTGGAGATTAAATTATGCCGTCAATTGTTGTTGTAGGTGCAAACTGGGGTGATGAAGGCAAAGGCCGCATCGTAGATTTTTTAGCTGAGAACGCATCAGCAAGCATTCGCTTTCAAGGTGGTAATAACGCCGGTCATACCGTTGTGAATGATTTTGGCACCTTTAAACTACACCAATTACCTAGCGGTATTTTTAATCCTGATTGCATAGCAGTACTTGGCCCTGGCATGGTAATAAGCCCTAGCGCCTTAAGTGAAGAAATAGCCGAAGTTAAAGCCGCTGGCGTTAATGTAAAGCTGTGTATTTCTGATCGTGCCACTTTATGTCTGCCTTTACATGCCCTTGAAGACACCCTTGAAGAATTACGTTTAGGCGACGCTGCTTACGGCTCGACTCGCCAAGGTATTTCGCCAGCGTATGGCGACCGAGTAATGAAAAAAGGCATTTTAGTGGGTTGGTTAAATCAGCCTGACGTTTTACTAGAGCGTATTCAATTTATGCTTGATTGGAAAATGCCACAGCTAAAAGCCTTATATCCAAGTTGTGATTTTTCGCAAACAGCTGAAGAAATGACGCAGTGGTTACTCGATGTTACCGCGCCTTGGCGTGCATTTATTTGTAATGTAACAGAGCCGTTAAAAGCACTACAAAAACAAAATGCTAATTTATTATTTGAAGCTCAGTTAGGTGCAGGTCGCGATTTAGTCTATGGCGAATACCCTTACACTACCTCTTCAAACGTAACGGCCGCTTATGCAGGCATCGGCAGCGGTTTACCAGCGCTTCGTCCTGAACGTGTTGTTGCGGTAGCAAAGTCGTTTAGCTCATCAGTAGGTACGGGTACTTTAGTTACTGCAATGGAAGAGCAAGACAATTTTCGTGAAAGCGCTAACGAATATGGCGCAGTAACTGGCCGCCCACGGGACATGGGCTACTTTGACGCAGTTGCCACGCGCAATGGTGTTGAGCTACAAGCTGCAACCGAAATTGCTTTAACCAAAATTGATTGTTTATCGGGTATGAAAGATTTAAAAATCTGTGTTGCCTATGACGGCGATCATAGCGAAAACCCAATTTGGCCACAAACAGCTGCATTAAGCCCTGTATATGAAAATATGCAACCTTGGGGTGAAGACATTACCGGTTGTCGTACCTTCGACAGTCTACCAATTGCAGCGCAACAATACGTTGAGCGCATTGAAGCGTTAATGGGCGTACCAATAACTATGGTGTCTGTTGGTCCTGAGCGCGAACAGATGATTATTCGCTAAATAGCGCTATTGTATTTAAATAATTGTTGGGTTTGCATGTAACCCAACAGTTATTAATAAAGGTCACACTGCGCTTGGCTGATTTTATGACCTTAACCACATAATTATTTTAACTTATTCTTACAGCCCTAGCCCTGCCATAAAGTCGTCATCATCACTATCTTCTGCTTCTTTTTCAGCTTTAGCCTTGGCTTTTTCTGCTTTTTGTTTTGCTTCGTTTTCGATGATGTCGTCGGGATCTATTGCTTCGACAATGTCAAAGTCGTGTAATTTAATAAACTCAGTTTTATCCATTGCCAGCTCTAAATAAAATATATTTTGCTTACTGGTGGTAAACGTTACGCGGCGCGCTTGTGGGCGATCCATTGTGGTATCTACAGAAATTTGTACCTGTTTATTAATTGCCATCATTTTTGGCTGATTTTGGGTAATAGAGGTATGTAATTGCTCGCGTACTTTAGAGGTAAAGTCACCAACTATTTGGTTCATTAGCTCGCCTAACACATTTGATACATCGTCAGATAAATGACTATGTGCTATTTCTTCCTCGGGCATACCCATGTTGCGCATGTAATCGCCATAAATTTCCATTGCCGCTTGCGATGTGAAATTAGTAATTACTAGGCCAGTAAAGCCACCATCAAATAACACAAAACAGCCAATATCTGGGCGCATACAAGTACGAGTAATTTTTTGCACCATAGCGGAGTAACTAACACTATTGCCACTGGCCGATGTGAGTACCCCTGTAACCGAGTGACAAAGGGTTGCCAATATATCATCGGTGCTAATAACTTTACTTTTGCTCATTTAATAGTCTCATTTGTACTTATTTTTCATTATTCTAGCCAAGCTACTTAATTTATCACTGACTATCCAGCATAAAATGTTAAAATAGCGCCATTATTTTCAAAGAGACTGGCTTCGTGACCATTAAAGACAGTATTTATGCCTCTGAGCAACAAGTTAAAGACTTTAGTTTTGATCAAAACGTAGTCGAAGTTTTTCCTGATATGATCCAGCGCTCTGTGCCGGGTTACGCCACTATAGTAAGTACTATGGGTAAACTTGCCGGTGAGTATGCGCAAAGTAACTCTAACCTTTACGATTTAGGCTGCTCGCTGGGCGCGGTTACATTAAGTATGCGCCGTAATATTCGCACCGATAACTGCCATATTATTGCAGTCGATAACTCACAAGCTATGGTTGAGCGTTGTAAGGTACATTTACAAGGCTTTAAGTCAGAAGTACCGGTTACCGTTACTTTAGGCGACATTAACGAGCTTGAAATTCAAAATGCTTCAGTGGTGGCAATGAACTTTACGCTGCAGTTTATTCCGCATGCACAGCGCCAAGCAGTCCTTGAAAAAATATACGCCAACTTAAAACCCGGCGGTGTATTGCTGCTGAGCGAAAAAATAAAAGCCGAAAACGAGCTGTGCGATAATTTACTAATTGACCTACACCACGACTTTAAACGCCATAATGGGTATTCGGAGCTTGAAATAAGTCAAAAGCGCACCGCTATTGAAAACGTAATGCGCCCAGATACGCTAAGCACGCACTTTACCCGCTTAAAAGACATTGGCTTTAGCCAAACTCAGGCGTGGTACCAATGTTTTAATTTTTGCTCAATGATCGCAATTAAATAAAGAGAGTAAGTAATTTATGCCTCAATGGTTTAACCAATTTTACGCTGCTATTGCACAAAGCCCACTTAGTCACTGGCTAGAAACTCTGCCTGCGCAATTAAAACATTGGCAGTTAGAGGCAAGTCATGGCGACTTACCACAGTGGCAAAAAGTGCTTAAAAATTTACCTGAGGTTAAAACTCAGCATGTTGATACTACTACTCAGGTAAAAATTGGCACTCCGGGTGAAATGACCGATGGTGAGCAAAAACAAACCCTGCATTTGTTAAAGCGCATGATGCCATGGCGCAAAGGCCCATTTAGTGTTCACGGTATTGAAATAGATACAGAGTGGCGCAGCGATTGGAAATGGGATCGCCTGCTTCCACATATTGAGCCACTCAAAGGCCGCACAGTGTTAGATATTGGCTGCGGCTCGGGCTATCATTTATGGCGTATGCGTGGTGAAGGCGCTCAGTTTGTAGTAGGCATTGACCCTTCTGACTTATTTTTGTGTCAGTTTCAAGCTATAAAACACTTTAATCCCGACGAAAACGTACACTTATTACCACTGGGTGTTGAGGCACTACCCGAGTTAAAAGCATTTGATACGGTATTTTCGATGGGGGTACTTTATCACCGTCGCTCGCCTATCGACTTTTTAGCGCAATTAAAAGCACAACTGCGCCCCGGTGGCGAGCTGGTACTAGAAACCTTAGTCATTGAAGGCGACGAAAATACAGTGCTTGTACCCACTGATCGCTATGCAAAAATGCGTAATGTATGGTTTATTCCAAGCACTGCGGCATTAAAACTGTGGATGGAGCGCGTGGGCTTTAAAAACGTACAAATTAAAGACTGCGCAATTACTACGCTAGATGAGCAACGCAAAACAGCTTGGATGGAAAACGAATCGTTAGTCGACTTTTTAGATCCAAACGACACCAGTAAAACCATTGAAGGTTACCCAGCACCACTACGTGCTATTTTAACTGCTAAAGCATAGCGTTAACGGCAACATCAGCAAACAATAAAAAACGCCTACGGGCGTTTTTTTGTTTATTTAGCCAGCAATTAGCGGACAAGTGTCCTGTTAATTATTTCAATACTATATTTACGCTAGCCGCGGTTACGCAATTGTTGTAAAATACGCGCGTTTCTAAGCAACCCAAAACAACTATTTTGAGGAAAACCTGTGAGCGAACAAAAACAGTCTCTAAGCTATAAAGACGCGGGCGTAGATATCGACGCTGGTAATGCACTTGTTGAGCGTATTAAAGGTGTGGTTAAAAAAACTCGTCGTCCTGAAGTAATGGGCGGTATTGGTGGTTTTGGCGCACTTTGCGAAATTCCAGCAGGTTATAAGCAACCAGTATTAGTTGCCGGCACTGATGGTGTGGGTACTAAGTTACGTTTAGCTATCGATCTTAAAAAGCACGACACTGTCGGTATCGACTTGGTCGCTATGTGTGTAAACGATTTAATTGTTCAAGGTGCTGAACCGCTGTTTTTCCTAGATTACTATGCAACAGGTAAGCTAGACGTAGACACTGCCGCAGACGTAGTAACCGGCATTGGTAAAGGCTGTGAAATTTCTGGCTGTGCCCTTATTGGTGGCGAAACCGCAGAAATGCCTGGTATGTACGACGGCGAAGACTACGATATGGCTGGTTTTTGTACCGGTGTTGTAGAAAAATCAAAAATTATTGATGGCACAAAAGTAGCCGCGGGCGATCAACTTATTGCCCTTGCTTCAAGTGGTCCGCATTCAAATGGTTTCTCGCTAATTCGCAAAGTACTTGAAGTATCTAACGCAGATACAAGCGCTGATTTTGAAGGCAAAACATTAGGCGAAACATTGCTTGAACCTACTCGCATTTACGTTAAACCACTGCTTGAGTTATTCAAGCACGTTGACGTACACGCGCTTTCGCACATTACCGGTGGCGGCTTTTGGGAAAATATCCCACGCGTATTACCTGCCTCTGCAAAAGCAGTAGTAAAAGGCGATAGCTGGCAGTGGCCACCTATTTTTAACTGGTTACAAGAAAACGGTAACATTACTACGCATGAAATGTACCGCACATTTAACTGTGGTGTAGGCATGGTATTAGTTGTTCCAGCCGACAAACTTGAGCAAAGTTTGAGCATGCTAAAAGACTTGGGCGAAAACGCATGGCACCTTGGTGAAATTCAAGACGCAGCGCCTGGCGAAGAGCAAGTTGAAATTGTAGGTGGTGCTAAGTAATGGCACCCACTCGTCTTGTAGTTTTAATCTCAGGCGGTGGCTCTAATTTACAAGCCATTATTGATGCCTGTGAAAGTGGCGAGATAAATGCGCAAATAGCGGCTGTTATTAGCAACAAAGCAGACGCTTATGGCCTTGAACGTGCCAAGCAAGCAGGCATTGCTACACAAGTGCTGAGTCATAAAGATTTTGACTCACGCGAGGCCTACGATACACAGTTAATGAGCATCATTGACTCTTTTATACCGAATCTAGTTGTATTAGCTGGGTTTATGCGTATTCTTACTCCTAACTTGGTGCAAAAATATATTGGAAAAATGTTGAACATTCATCCATCTTTGTTGCCTAAGTACCAGGGGCTGAATACCCACCAAAGAGCAATTGATGCAAATGATGATGTTCATGGCGTAAGTGTTCATTTTGTAACTGAAGAGCTAGACGGAGGTCCGGTTATACTTCAGGCAAAAGTACCTGTACTCAAGGATGATACAGCAGACACACTAGCAAAACGCGTGCACGAACAAGAGCATATAATTTATCCTTTGGTGGTCAAGTGGTTCAGTGAACACAGACTAACTATGGAAGCAGATTATGCAGTTCTTGACGAAACAAAACTTCCTGCACACGGCGCGCAGTACCCACAATAAAAAAATAAGTGCCCTGCTATTATGTGTGGGCACTTTACTTCCAACTAGCCTTATTGCCGGCGAATTGACACAGTACGAAGCTAAGTATGATATTTTACGCAAAGGTAAAAATCATGGTGAAGCCGTGCGTGAACTCAAAAAGATAAGTGACGATAACTACGAGTTAACCTATCACAGCAATATTGAGTGGATGATTTTTTCTGACTCACGCCAGGAAACCTCTAAATTTACCTTTAAAGATGGCAAAGTAAGCCCGCATCATTATTCAATGATCCGTACCGGCACTGGTCCTGATAAAGATTACAACATTGATTTTGACGCACAAAAAAAAGTCGTTAACAGTAGTCGCAGCGAATACCCGCTTGAATGCGAATGGACTGATGACTTTCAAGATGCTATTTCGTATCAGGTACAAGTGCGCGAAGGTTTGAAAAAAGGCGAAACCAGTTTTTCATTCCCGTTAATCGATAAAAAAGGTAATCGCCGCGACTACAATTTTGAAGTTGTTGCAACAGAGATGATTTCATTACCTATCGGCAACGTAGAAGCAATTAAAGTAAAACGCTTATACGATAATGACAAACGCCAAGCACTTGCTTGGTTTGCACCAGAAATGGATTACATGTTAGTGCGTATGTGGAAAGGTGAAAAAGGAATGGAGCAATTTGAAGTGCAAATAAACTCATTTACCGTGACAACACCTGTCATTGCCCCACCTGCTGATATTAAAAAAGTAACAAGCCCAGAGTAAGCAATTATTTTTAGCTACAAATGGCTTTATTACTATTAGTTTATATCTTTATTACTATTAGTTTATATAAAGCGCGATGCAAATCGCGCTTTTTTTATACGTTTTTTTCGCGATTAAATCTAAAAGTTAAGCTTTATTATGCTTCACTTTGCTGCTGCGCAGAAGCTGGCAAGCCAAAAACTCGATCGAACGCCCATGTAAAAACAATTGCATAAACAAAAAAGAATATAAAAAATCCAAGGTTCGCTATAAACGCACTAAGCACTGAAATTTTCAACCACAGCGCCATAACCGGCACTAAAATTAAAACAAGGCCACCTTCAAAGCCAATTCCGTGTAATAAGCGACGATTGAATGAGCGACCTTTTATTGTTTGCTGGGACTCCCAGCGCTCAAATAACGCATTAAATACATAGTTCCAGCTAAGTGCTACGCTGGATAATACAAAAGCGAGGCCTATCGCCGAAGTGGCTGATTTATCAAACATAAAACTTATAATAGGGCCAACAAAAGCAATGGCAAATAATTCATACAACACAGCTTGTAGAATACGGCGTTTTTTAGGAGTCATAATATAATTCCGATAATAAATAATGTACTGGGTCAGCTCAATATAAAAGCCCGCGTCTACTTTACTACGACAGTTGTTTGCCTCTCAACTAAGCGCTAAAGGCAAAAAACAAGCTTAAATCAATTCACCCATCTTAAATAATACAAACTCACCCGGCTGCATTTTTTTCCAGCGCTCGTCGTTAGTCAGTGGTTTTGTTGCTATAACACTAACAATATCGTTGGGCGTGGTTTCTTCGTTAAAATCAACCACCATGTCAGCATCAATCAAGGTCGCTTTTCCAAAGGGCGCACGGCGAGTTATGTAATGTAAGTTATTGGTACAGTAAGCTAAAACAAATACGCCATCGGTCAGCAGCATATTAAAAACGCCCTTTTCACGCAGTGTATGCGAAAGCGTTGCTGCATAACGAAATACCGATGCCATATCCTCTGGCTTATTTGGGTACTTAGTGCGTATTTGATCCAGCAGCCAGCAAAAAGCCAACTCGCTGTCAGTATCGCCAACAGGTCGGTAATGATCAGGCTTTAAATCATGGTAATTAGATAACTGGCCGTTATGCGCATAAGTAATTTCGCGCCCCCACAGTTCACGCGTAAACGGGTGCGTGTTTTCAAGGCATACTTTACCGCGGTTACCTTGGCGAATATGGCTAATAACTGACACACTTTTAATCGGGTATGCTTTAACTAACTTCGCTATTTCTGACTGGTAGCTCGGCTGCGGATCTTTAAAGGTTCTGCAGCCTTTGCCTTCGTAAAATGTAATACCCCACCCATCTCTATGTGGCCCAGTATTCCCCCCGCGCTCCAGCAGCCCCGAAAAACTAAAACAAATATCTGTAGGCACATTCGCTGACATGCCAAGCAATTCACACATAAAATAAATAACCTTTAAACCACGTATTAATAAATAACGTTATATTTTTATATTAAGCGTACACTATTTAGTTATGTGTACGAGCGTCTATATTTACTTAAAAAATAACATTTTACTATTAGATTAAATTTTTTTTGTCGCTATGAATGCATAGACTAAAGCTGTAACTTACTTTATTAACGCTGACTCTATTAAATGAGCTGCTTTTTTACGGTTATTTTGATTAAAATTTAACTACGTAAGGTACTTGAAACTTAGCGTTACTAACGCTACTCTAACTAAGGTGGTCTGACCTCTAATAAGGAATTAGCAATGACACTCATATTTACACTCGGTTTAATCGCACTGCTCAGCGCAGCGGTTTACCACAGAGCAAGTTGGAACACCGCACTTGGTGTTTCTATTGCAACATTATTAATTGGTACCTTTGCGGGTGCTTTTGGTTTAATTAGTTGGATAATATTTTTAATTATAGCGGTGCCTCTCTCTGTTACTGGTATTCGCCAGCAATATATTGTTAAGCCTCTTTTTACTATGTTTAAAAAAGTAACGCCTAGCATGTCTGATACTGAAAAGTCAGCCATTGATGCCGGTACAACATGGTGGGAAGCTGATTTATTTTGTGGTAACCCAGATTGGAAAAAGTTACACCAATATCCAGTGCCTAAGCTAACTATTGAAGAACAAGCATTTATCGATGGCCCTGTTGAAGTAGTGTGTAGTATGCTCGATGACTGGGAAGCAACACACGAACTTACCGATCTTCCTCAAGATGTATGGCAATACCTAAAAGATAACAAATTTTTTGCCATGATCATCAAAAAAGAATATGGCGGTTTACAGTTCTCAGCATTTGCACAGTCGTGCGTACTACAAAAGCTAACCAGTAAATCAACCTTACTTTCGTCAATTGTTGGCGTACCAAACTCATTAGGTCCTGGTGAATTACTCCAGCACTATGGAACAAAAGAGCAAAAAGACCATTACTTACCGCGCCTTGCCAGTGGCCAAGAAATTCCATGTTTTGCATTAACCTCGCCAGAAGCAGGTTCTGATGCAAGCTCAATTCCAGACTACGGTGTAGTATGTAAAGGACAATGGAAAGGTGAAGAAGTTGTAGGTGTTAGCCTTACATGGAACAAGCGTTATATTACGCTTGCACCTGTGGCTACGGTACTAGGGCTTGCATTTAAATTACAAGATCCTGATGGTTTAATTGGTGATAATAAAGAGCCAGGCATTACCTGTGCACTTATTCCAACCGATACTCCAGGGGTTGAAATTGGTCGTCGCCACTTCCCGCTTAATGTGCCGTTTCAAAATGGTCCTACGCAGGGTAAAGATATATTCGTACCGCTTGATTACATTATTGGTGGGCCAGATATGGCAGGCCAAGGCTGGCGTATGCTGGTTGAGTGTTTATCGGTTGGCCGTGCAATTACATTGCCGTCAAACTCAGCCGGTGGCATTAAAATGATTGCTGTTGCAACCGGTGCCTACAGCCGTATTCGTCGCCAGTTCCGCTTACCTATTGGTAAAATGGAAGGCGTTGAAGAGTCGTTAGCAAAACTTGCTGGTTATGCATATAGCTCTGATGCTGCCGTAAGCATGTCTACCGGTGCGGTAGATTTAGGCGAAAAACCTTCGGTTGTTTCGGCTATTATTAAATACCACCTTACAGAACAAATGCGTGACTCTACCCTGCACGCCATGGACGTACTTGGCGGTAAGGGCATCATGCTTGGGCCAAATAACTATTTAGGCCGTGGTTATCAAGGTGCACCTATTGCGATTACCGTTGAAGGTGCCAACATTTTGACCCGTAATATGATTATTTATGGTCAAGGTGCAATTCGCTGTCACCCGTTTGTACTTACCGAACTAGGTGCGTGCGAAATTGAAGACCGTGAAGAAGCGCTAAACGTATTTGATAAAGCATTAATGGGTCACATTGGCTTTACCATGTCTAACCTTGTGCGCACTAAATGGCTCGCGTTAACGGGTGCTCGTTTTACAAGTGTGCCGTACAAAGACGAAACCGCTGAGTTTTACCGTATAGCGTCGCGCTTTAGTGCATCACTTGCACTTATGTCTGACATTAGCATGGCAGTATTTGGTGGCTCACTAAAACGTAAAGAGCGTATTTCTGCTCGCTTAGGTGACTTACTAAGCTACCTATACTTAGTGTCTGCAACGCTTAAACGTTATAACGACGAAGGCCGTAAAAAAGAAGACTTCCCGTTAGTACAGTGGAGCTGTCAAGATCACCTGTATCATTGTCAACGCGCACTTGCTGATTTAATTAATAACATGCCTTCTGCTCCACTGCGTGGCGTATTAAAAGTATTGTTATTCCCGTTTGGCCGTCCGGTTCGTAAACCTACCGACCAACTTGAACACAAATTAGCGCAAATACTACAAGTACCTAGCGAAACGCGTAATCGTTTGGCAAGCTATGTGTATTTAACAAATGAGCCGCTTAACCTTGTAGGCCGTCAAGAGCAAACGCTTAAAGACGTACTTGAAGTTGAGCCATTATTTGACCGTGTATGTAAAGAAAAAGGCCTTAAACTGCCATTCTTTCAGCTTGATAAAGTAGCGCAAATGGGTCTTGAGGCTGGTATTTTAAGCCAAGCAGAAGCTGACAAGTTAGCCGCTGTAGAACAAGCTCGTTTAGACGTTATAAACGTTGACGACTTTGATCCTGCTGATTTACTCGCTGGTAAAGCAGCTCGTAATAATAAACCTAAAAAAACTGATGCCGCTAAATAAGCCCAGCATCTACTTTTAAGTTATAAAAGCCAGCACATTATGTGCTGGCTTTTTTATGTGTAAGATTTTGATACACTTTTATTGTACATAAAACCAGCTGCTTATTGCGTTTAAAAACTGTTCAGGTAAAACTGCTATAAATACTTTAACCTAAATTCGGGTTATAAAAACAACAGTGAAGGAACGTAACAATGAAGCAAATTATTAAACTTACAATAATTACATGCGCAGTTACCCTAGCGCTCTCTGGTTGCAGTGAATCAACCAACTCATCCTCATATACAGCCCCGCTAACCAGCTCTAAAGCGCATGTAAAAGAACTGAGCACCTACTCAGCTGAAACATTTTTTGATACCACCTCAATTATGGGGAGTAGCTTTTCACCCCATGGCGATAAAATTTTAGTCAGTAGTGATGAAAGTGGCATTTACAGCCTATATGAGGTTAATGTCCAAACAGGCGGCAAAACTCGCTTAACCGATTTTACCGACAGTACCTACCCTATCCGCTATTTTCCAAATGATGAGCGAGTGTTGTTTACAAAAGACACGGGCGGTAACGAACGCTTTCATATTTATGTACGCGAAACTGACGGCACAGTAAAAGACTTAACCCCTGGGGATGAAACCCGCGCTAGTTTTGCCGGCTTCACTAAAAATGCCAGCCAATTTTTTATTACCAGCAATCAGCGTGATGCTAAGTTTATGGATTTATATCGCGTTAATAGTAAAACCTATAAAGTGACGCCGGTTTATCAAAATACTTTAGGACTAAATGTAGGTGCAATAAGCCCAAATGGTCGTTTTATTGCGCTGTCTAAAAGTAATAGCAACAAAGACAGCGATACCTTTATTTTAGATACTTATACTAAAACACTAAAGCCACAGTTAATTTCAAAACACCATACACCTGCTCAATACAGCCCTGAAACCTTCTCTGCCGATAACAAATACTTATACTACTCTACAGACGCTAAAGGCGAGTTTTCGCAGATGTGGCGTTATGACCTAGCTTCTGGCGAGCACAGCCCAGCTTTAGCCGATGACTGGGACGTAAGCTTTATTTATTTTTCAACGTCGGGGCGCTACCAGGTAAGTGGTGTGAACGCCGATGCCAGCACTAAAGTAACCGTGATCGATACGCAAACGAATAAAGAAATTGCCATGCCTAAGCTACCGGCAGGTAATTTACGGGGTGTGAGCTTTTCAGCTGATGAGCAAAGCATGGCCTTTTATTTAAATTCAGACACTGCACCTAGTAATTTATTTGTATGGCAAGTAGGCAGTAATAACACGCAGCAATTAACTAATACCCTCAGTAAAAAAATTAATCAAAACGATTTAGTGCAAAGCACTATAGTACGCTTTAAGAGCTTTGATGGTTTAGAAATACCAGGTGTTTTATATAAACCCAAGCAAGCGAGTAGCACCAACAAAGTGCCTGCGTTAATTTGGGTGCACGGTGGGCCAGGCGGACAAAGCCGTACCGGTTATAGTGCGATGCAACAGCATTTGGTAAATCATGGTTATGCCATTTTTGCAGTTAATAATCGAGGCAGCTCGGGCTATGGTAAAACCTTTTTTCATTTAGATGATAAAAAGCACGGCACCGATGACCTACAAGATATTGTATACGGCAAAAAACATTTACAGAGCTTAGAGTGGGTCGATACCGATAAAATTGGCATTATGGGTGGTAGCTATGGCGGCTTTATGACCGCGGCAGCCCTTGCCTTTGAACCCGAAGAGTTTAAAGTTGGGATTAATATTTTTGGAGTAACCAACTGGGTACGTACACTTAATTCTATTCCACCTTGGTGGGAGAGCTTTAAAAAGTCGCTGTACGACGAAATGGGCGATCCGGCAACAGACGGTGATCGTCACCGCGCCATTTCACCGTTATTCCACGCTAGAAACATCATTAAGCCACTTATGGTTATTCAAGGCGCTAACGATCCGCGCGTGTTACAAGTTGAAAGTGATGAGCTTGTAGCTGCAGTTAAAGCCAATGGCGTACCAGTTGAGTATGTATTGTTTGACGATGAAGGTCATGGTTTTAGCAAAAAAGAAAATCGGATCACGGCATCAAACGCTTACTTGAAATTTTTAGAGCAGTATTTAAAAGCTGAATAAGTTTGCACTGATTAATTTATGCCTGCATTTTTGTGGGCTTTTTTATGTGCTAAGAAATGTAATTTATGATTTTGATTGTATTCAACTTGTTATTGAGGAAATAACAAGTGGCGGAGTGGACGGGACTCGAACCCGCGACCCCCGGCGTGACAGGCCGGTATTCTAACCAACTGAACTACCACTCCGCAGTGGTATGTGCATGGGGTAATGCACTTACTAATTTTGTTACTGATATCAAATGGCGGAGTGGACGGGACTCGAACCCGCGACCCCCGGCGTGACAGGCCGGTATTCTAACCAACTGAACTACCACTCCGCAGAGATATCATATTACTTTTACTTTACTTGTATTACTTAATTTGTTGGCGGAGTGGACGGGACTCGAACCCGCGACCCCCGGCGTGACAGGCCGGTATTCTAACCAACTGAACTACCACT
>NZ_JADYXG010000010.1:45268-159842 GCF_015864415.1 Pseudoalteromonas sp. SCQQ13
GTATATTTAAACTGTTATCTTTTTTCTTATTGGCGGAGTGGACGGGACTCGAACCCGCGACCCCCGGCGTGACAGGCCGGTATTCTAACCAACTGAACTACCACTCCAGAATAAGAATATGTTTTACAACCATATGTTGTGTAAGCGTTGGCGGAGTGGACGGGACTCGAACCCGCGACCCCCGGCGTGACAGGCCGGTATTCTAACCAACTGAACTACCACTCCAGTTTTGCTTACAAGTTTTCGAAAATTGGCGGAGTGGACGGGACTCGAACCCGCGACCCCCGGCGTGACAGGCCGGTATTCTAACCAACTGAACTACCACTCCACATTTTCGTTGCTGTTTGAGTCTCCCCTGACAGCGGCGTGAATAATACGAACCAGCCCCTATTTCGTCAAGGGCTTTTTCGCTTTTATTTAGGTTTTTTAGTCATCTGTCATCGAAAGGTTTAAAATTTCACCGCTTTTGTCATTTTTTGAGCCGTTTTTAGTACTTTGCTTTTTTTCAGAATTACCAACATCGTCATTTGTTGTTGTCTTTTTATTTATAAAAGGCAGCTTCACTTTAAATTTAAGCGATTTTTTCTGTACAAAAATACGAATTGCCAGCCAACCCATTAATAAAACGCACAGATTTCCAACAATAATTAAGCTGAGTAAAACCCAATTCGCTATTTTTTCTGCTACGGGTTCACTCTCAATCATTAAATCAGGTGGAATTATGGTCGCTGGATCAACTGCTGGTACCGCTTCTATTGGGCGTGCAATTTCAAATTTGTACGTTGGCAGCGTTGCCATAAACTCACGACCCTTTATATTTGTGCCAAAAATAGACAGCTCGACACTATATCGACCCCAACCATAATTTTTAATTGCTAACTGCCTCGTATGTTGTGCATCCGACTCTATACTAAACATTTGCTCTTCGTTATTAGGGTAGTAAATTTTACCCTGCATAATTACGGTTTCTGGCTTAACTATTGTGTCATCTAAATTAATAGCTAAAAGGTGCTCGTTACTTTCTTGCTCTGCTAACGTCATGTCGTAACTTACTGGGGCAGAATGTACCACAATGCTGCTTTGCACTATTCGACGTTGTAATAAGGGGGTTGCTATGTAGAGTTCGGGGATCCATTCTCCTTCGGGAAAGTCTAATTTAAACTCGCCCGTAAAAACGCCATCGTTTGGGCGTTCGTCAAACCCTCGGCCATCATCTTTAAATTCAGCGACTTCTTGAGTAATGGCTCCAAAATTAGCAGCCTCTGCATTATTAGTACTTACAAAATCAACATTTAAGGTAACGACATCTCTAAATAGATTGGCATTTATGGGAGCACCGTCATTTAAAATTTTTCCGGTGATTTTTATTGTCTCGCCTCGAAACAGCATTTCCGGTAACGGCTCTGCCTCAAGTGATACCTGGCCTAATACGACAATGCGGCTGTCGGGTAAGATATTACCTATAACTTGCCAAGGGCCAGCCATGGGGTTGCGTATGGTAACCAAATCATAACTAAGCTCGTCATGCCAACTTAAGTCAGGGTTTTTAACTGATTCGGTAGCAAAATATTTACTGCCATCGGGCCTTACTAAAATAACAGCCGGTGAGCCTGGTTTTCTAAAAAAAAGTAAGGTTATTTCAGCTACTTTACTATCAATACGAAAACGATTATCTAATAAAGGGATTTCATTTTGCCTCCCATCACGCTTTAGTACTTCAACTTGTTTAACGCCATATGCGCTGGTTGCAAAAAAACTAGCAGATACTAATGCGGTTACCAAATAAAAGGTTTTCATAATATGGCCTTAATCAGCGCGCCATATACAGTGGCCGCCTTCATTATTAACAATATCTAATCGTGCTTCGTGTGCAGCTTGTTCTGCCTCACTGGCGCTTAATACTACAAGAGGTGCTCTTTGGGCGCTTAAGCGTCGTATTCCGCCTTTTTGCTGTTCGGTATCGTCATTTTTATTTTGATTCAAATTTAGCTTAACTTGTCCGCCAGTCATTGCTAGGTAAACGTCAGCTAATATTTCAGAATCCAGTAATGCGCCGTGCAAGGTTCGCTTAGCGTTATCTACGTCGTAACGACGGCATAGCGCATCTAGGTTGTTCTTTTGTCCTGGATGCAAGTCACGCGCCATTTTAAGCGTGTCGAGTACTTGACAGAAAGTGGCCGTTTTAGGATAGCCCTGGTTAAGCAGAGAAAATTCGTTATCCATATGGCCAATATCGAACGGCGCATTATGAATAACCAGTTCTGCCCCCTTAATATAATCAAAAAACTCTTGAGCAATTTGATGAAACAGTGGTTTATCACGTAAAAACTCATTAGTGATACCGTGAACGTCTATTGCTTCTTCTTCACTGTTGCGCTGTGGGTTAATATACACATGAAAGTTATTGCCGGTTAAGCGGCGATTTACTAATTCAACACACCCGATTTCGATAATACGATGCCCTTGTTTAGGGTCGATGCCGGTGGTTTCTGTATCTAAAACTATTTGTCTGCGTGCCATATCGAATTAATCCTGACTCTGGTATCTTTCTATAATCACTTTATTGTACATAATATCAAGGTAAAACAGTGGAAAAAACCGTAGAGATTTATACCGATGGTTCGTGTTTAGGTAATCCAGGCCCCGGTGGTTATGGTATATTCATGATTTATAACGAACATGAAAAAAAATTGAGTCAAGGTTATAAACTAACAACTAATAATCGCATGGAAATGCTGGGGGCAATTGTGGCTCTGGAAGTATTAACTCGCCCATGTGTTATTAATATCACTACCGATAGCCAATATGTGAAACAAGGTATTGAGTCTTGGATCACGAATTGGAAAAAGCGCGGCTGGTTAACCTCAGCTAAAAAACCAGTAAAAAATGTCGACTTATGGAAACGCCTCGATTTAGCGTGCGCTAAACACACCGTAACCTGGAAATGGGTTAAAGGGCATAGCGGTCATAAATACAATGAAATTGTAGATGACTTAGCGCGCGATGCCGCTGGCAGTAAAGATTTACTCGATGATGTAGGTTATCAACCTTAAAGCTGATTAGCACATACCAAATTACTTTTTATTTTGCTCACAATGCTTTAAGTGTTGCTTTGAGGTTTGTCTAAGGCCCCCTTCTACTGTTGTAAAGCGCGGGCGAGCATGCCACTTAGGTTTAATGGGTGTGAGCGGTGCAACACGTTTACGTGCCACCAGCATGTAAACACTGCCCATAGGTTTTAAGTATTGTTTGGTAAAGCTACGCCAAAACGCAAAACGCGACAATCTATTACCTCGCGCCAGTGATGAGTAAATAAAGCGCTCATCACTCACTATTTCAAATCCCAATAAATTAAGCCAATCTTTAACCCGTGCAGGGGTAAAAAAACGCCCTGTCCATGGCAGTTTCTGGCCACTAAATGGTAATAATTGCGCAAGCCCACATAAACTAAACGGATTAAAGCCCGTTATCACAATATACCCACCTGGAATTAAAGTGCGATGTGCTTCGCGTAAAATATGGTGAGGATCTGAGTGATACTCTAAGCAATGGCTTAAAATACATGCATCAATAGTGTGCTCATAAAATGGTAATTCGTCTATATCGGCAATAACGCCGGTGTGAGCGCCCGCTTGCGCTACGCACACTTGGTGTTTTATTAAACATTTACTGGTGTTTAGCTCGCCACTCAAACTACCTAACTTAAGCATATGGTAGCCAAACATACGGGGGAGCCACGGCGCTAATTTACGTTCAATCTCACAGCGTAAATAATCCCCATGAGGAAACTGCTGCCATGACAACGGTTTAGGTCCTTCTTGAAAACTAAGGGCTGGTTTCATTTTATGAGCTCGTTATACTAGGTGTTAACTGTCACTTTATAGAGCAACGTTACATGGTGCAAGTCAAAGCAATTAAAGCCTTTTCAGATAATTATATTTGGTGCTTAACTACAAGCAATAATACGCAAGCTTGGGTAGTCGATCCGGGCCAAGCAGAGCCAGTACTTGATTATTTGGCGCAGCATAATTTAACCTTGGCGGGTATTTTAATTACCCATCATCATTACGACCATACCGATGGCGTAGCAAAGCTGGTTAGCGAAAACCCAAATATTGCTGTATACGGCCCAACTAACAGCCCGTTTAAGGGGATTACTCAGCAACTTACTGATGGCCAAAGTATTACAGTGCTTAATACTGCTTTTAATATTATAGCGACACCCGGGCATACTCTAGATCATATTTGTTATGTTAATGAACAACTTGCCTTTACTGGTGATACTTTATTTAGTGGTGGTTGTGGGCGTTTATTTGAAGGCTCTGCAGCGCAAATGTGGCACTCGTTTAATAAACTGCGCGAATTACCTGCTGATTGCAAAGTTTACTGTACTCACGAATACACTCAAGCTAACCTCGCTTTTGCAACAGCCATTGAACCGCGTAACCCAGAGCTACTTGCCTATAGTAAAAGAGTAGATGAACTGCGCAGCAAAAATGAAATTACTTTACCAAGCACTATCGGCCAAGAGCTAAAAATAAACCCCTTTATGCGCAGCGATTTACCTAACATTACTGAACTATTACCAAAAGAATTTTGCTCGGTTACAAAAAACAATGAACCTTGGGAAAACTTTGCGGGTCTGAGAAAGTTCAAAGACCATTTTTAATCCGCTAACCAATAGCCACATGTACTTTTTGTTTAGCAATCAAAAAGTTAAAATTAGCATTTGATTATTGCTAAGTGTTTTAAAAGGTCACAAGTGGCAATGTTAGCTCATAACGGGTAGTATTCGCCGAGTTTTTTACCCCATGTATTGGTATTTATGAATAAATCTCCCCTATTACTGGTTTTAGTATTAGCACTAAGCGGCTGTCAAACGTTAACAAACGAAAACACTGACTCGCAAGCCGCAACTCAAGCAAATAAGCAGCTTGGAGGCGCAAGTCCACACGATATTAGCAATGCATTAATGAGCAGCGCCAAGTATCAACACGTTAAAGATACTGACACTGAAGCACCTATTTTTGATGATGTATGGGAGCGTATTCGTTACCAGCTTTCAATAGAGGTGCCGCAAAATCGCCCCGTAGTTACCGAGCGTAACTATTATGCAAAGCACCAATCTTATTTAAATCGTATTTCGAAGCGTGCCGAACCTTATTTGCATTTTATTGTTGAAGAAATAGAAAAACGTGAAATGCCTATCGAAATTGCACTGCTGCCTATTGTAGAGAGTGCTTTTGATCCGTTTGGTTACTCGCATCGCACGGCGTCGGGTATTTGGCAATTTATGCCACAAACCGGTGAGCGTTTCGATTTAAAGCAAAACTGGTGGTATGACGGGCGTCGCGACATAGTACAATCAACTCGCGCTGCGCTTGATTACTTGTCGTATTTACACAAAACCCTTGAGGGCGATTGGCTCAATGCCATTGCAGCTTATAACTCGGGTGAAGGTCGCTTGTTGCGCGCGATTAAAAAGAATCGCAAAAAACACTTGCCGACCGATTTTTGGTCACTTGATTTACCTAGCGAAACCACCGCCTATGTACCAAAATTATTAGCACTGGCCGACTTGTTAAAGCGCTCAGATGACTTTAACGTGACGTGGAATCCTATTATAAATGCACAAGTTGTTGAAGTAGTTGAAATTGGTTCGCAAATTGACTTAGCACTCGCTGCAGAAATGGCCGATATAACACTCACTGAGTTGTATAGGTTAAACCCTGGTTTTAATCGTTGGGCAACCGATCCTAATGGCCCGCATTCTTTACTATTACCGGTTGATAAAGCTGAGCAGTTTAGTCAAAAATTAGCTAATACTGATATTAAAAACCGCTTACGCTGGCAGCAATATACGGTTGAGCGTGGCGACAGTTTATCGGTTATTGCCAAAAAGTTTACCACCAGCACCAGTGCAATCCGATCATTAAATAAGTTAAGCTCAAATACAATTAGAGTCGGTCAGCAACTATTAGTGCCACTAACTGATGGCGCAATTAATAGCGAACATTTACCAGAGCAAATGCGCTCTGCGGCTAATAATACCAGCCGTACTAAGCTTTCGCATACGGTTAAAAGTGGTGATACGCTGTGGGATATTAGTCGTGAATACGATGTCACTATGGATGAGCTTGCAAAGTGGAATAAGCTGAAGAAAAGCGCTACATTGCGTTTAAATCAAAAGCTAACGGTATATAAATCTGCTAATAAAGCAAAGACAGCAGCAAACACTACGCATCGTACAATTACGTATAAAGTGCGCCGCGGTGATTCGTTAGCGCGTATTGCGTCTAAGTTTAACTTAACTGTAAACGACATTATAAAGTGGAATAGTTTAGCCGGACAAAAGTATTTACAGCCGGGGCAAAAGCTTAAATTAAAAGTAGATGTTAGAAGCAGTTAAACTGCAACAGGTAAAACTAAGGCGCTTATAGCGCCTTAGTTATTTTAGGCTTGTGCTAATATTGCTTTAAGGGTGCTTTGTTTTGCAATAATATCTTTATAAAGCGCAAACTGATTTTGCGCCCGCTCTAAATTATGATTGGCATGTTTGATTGAAAAATAATTATCGCCATCAATATAATCTGTTAAAAATCGCAGGCCTATCATAAAGGTCATCACTTTAGCACCTAGCCAAAAGCTTTGTTTTTCTTGCTCGGTGATCAGGCCTTTTAATGGCTCTACGTAACCTTTAACTATGGCTGCAAATATTTCTTCGCGCACACCTACATTACTTAAATCGGTGGAGTCTTCTTGCTCTGGTGAGCAAAAGGTGCGTACCATATCACCAAAGTCGTAAAGCCAATACCCTGGCATACAGGTGTCTAAATCGATTACCGCTTTAGCATTATGTGATTGCTCACAAAACAGCATGTTATTTATTTTTGTATCGTTATGACAAGGCCTTACCGGTATAGATCCTGCTAATGCTTGGAGTTCATCAATGAGTGTAAATTGCGATAAACAAAAATCAACCTCAGCTTGGCAACTAGCTAAGCGCTGCTCTGGGTCAAGACTAACTGCAGTTTTAAACGTCTGTGCACGCATGGCTAAGTTATGAAAGTCAGGGATCACATGGTGCAATTGTTCTGCATCAAAATCCTCTAGCGCCACAGCAAATTGACCAAAGGCATTCGCCGCAGTTTGCGCTTGGGTAGCATTAGTGACTACATCGTCGCTGTAACTGCCACCAATAAACTCTAGTGCTCGCCATACCCCCTGATCACAGTTAACTAAATAGTCATTATTAATAGTCGCTACGTGGCGAATAATATCTAAGTTGTACTCACCCAATTGCTGCTTGCTAGTTAGGTGTTGCTCTATTAAACGGGCATTTTTTACGAGTAAACCGGGCTCAGGAAACACATCAACATTGAGCTTTTGTACTACTAGCGACTTTTTAGCAGTGCTAAGTAACCATGTACTATTGATCAGCCCACTACCGATTGGTTTGATACTGATATGCTGATTGCCTACGCCAAAACTTTCAGACAAATGAACCGCGATGGGATTTAGCTGCATAGCTATTTTGCTACCTAAAAATAAAATAACTCAGATAATAAAGGTGAGCTTAGGGTAACACTCACCTTTATTAATAATTAAAGCTTACTAAGCCAATTTTTTAACCACGGCTCGGTAACCGGCCAAGGTTCAAAGTCTTCGCAGGCATCAACCTCTAAGCGGTTACCAACAGGCTTAGCTTGTAAGTCACGTAATAATTCATCAAAGCTGCGCCCTGCACCACAAAAGGTGTCGCCGTAGCTTCTGTCGCCCATGGCAATAATTCCAAATGGCTTGTCGGTTAACATAGGAAAAGTACTATTTAACTGATTATAAAAATCAGCCAAGTTATCAGGCACATCGCCTTGGCCGGTTGTTGAGGTGATAATTAAAATATGTGATGCACTTTGAATGTCGCTCAACACTGGCTCATTAAATACCGTAACGCCATGCCCAGCTTGCTCTATTGTTGTGGCTACTTCGTCACTTAAACGCTCTGCACCGCCATATACGCTGCCTACAAAAATACTAATATGTGCCATTAATTAATAATCCTTTTCTTCATCTGGCCAACCTAGTTGTTTGCAAATGCTGAGCATTGCATCACCTAGTGGCGCTTTAATTGTTATTGATTCATTACTATAAGGGTGCACAAAGCTAAGCTCAGTTGCAAATAACATTAATCTGCGCAGCTCAAAATGCTCCCTAAAAAATTGATTATGCTGATTATCACCATGGTTTACATCGCCAATGATAGGCAGTGATAAATGCTTTAAATGCCGACGAATTTGATGTTTACGCCCCGTTTTAGGAAAACATTCTACGAGGGAATAGCGCACCGTTGGGTACTTGCCAATGGGAATAGGCAAGGCTGCTTGGTGCAAGCAGTTAAACTGAGTTTGCGCTTCTTGTGGCGCTTTGTCTTGATCGGCAAACTTATCTGCTATTTTGTCCAGCTCTTCTTTTAGTGGTTTATCTAAAAATACCGACTCGGGTGCAAAACCACGTACTAAGGCTAAATAGCGTTTACTAATAGTGCCTTCAATAAATAACTGATTCATATCGCGGGCCGCTTCTGAACTTAACGCAAACAGTAACACCCCCGATGTGGGTCTATCGAGCCTATGTACCGGAAAAACATGCTGCCCAAGTTGATCGCGTAGCATTTGCATAGCAAACTGGGTTTCGTGCTTATCTAAAAACGAACGATGCACTAATAAGCCTGAGGGTTTATCTATGGCTACGTAGTTTTCATCCTGATACAAGATAGTCAGTTCGCCATACTCAATTGGTATTGGGCGCTCACTCATTTGGATCTCCTAAAAAGGCATCGAGAGCTGTTAACAGAGTAATAATTTCATCGCTGCCTTTTTTACTCGCAAGCGTCATTTGTGCCATAGGAGCAATTGCAAAGTTGCGCGGCAATGGCTGCTTATCAATAATTAGCTGCTCAACTTTTTCAATAAATACAAACTGTAACCATTGTTCAAATGCCATGGTGTCGTGACAAAAAGGCACGTTTGATTGTAATGCTTCTACTGCTATTGGCTCATTTTGCCAAAGCTGATGCTTTTTTAAAAGTGCCCTTAACTGCACTAAATAAGCTTGAGTTTGCTGGTACATAACCGCCCTCTTAAAACTAGATGAAGTAATAATACCATTTGTATTTATTAAGAGCGAAATTATAGTAACTGAAAATACCCGCTTAATATTACCCCCGCTTGCTCGGTTATTTAGCAAAATCAAAACTCAAATTCTATAAGCGCGGTTCCCTCAACCTTTGCTATGGCGTATAATTGACGCAATTTTGTAGTAAAAACAATTGAGAAAACGATGAGTAAGCAAATAGCGACATTAGGGCAGCTTTTAGATAATGCAGGTACTCAGTGGCGCGCGTTTGATATTGGTAGGCACATAATTAAGCTTGATAAAAAACAATTTTTAGCCATAGAGCAAGCACAAGTCCCTTACCCATATCCGCTTGCTGGTCATGCGTGGTTAGCTATTCAGTTTTGGGATAGTAAAGCGAGTAAAGAACCTTATGTATGGTTTTTAAAATTTCCAGTAGATGAGCAAAGCAAATTGGTGAGTGCGAGTCGTGATCACTTTGCCGACATGGTAATTGAAGCACTCGGCACACAGCTTACCGGTGAGCAAGCCGACGGTAAACTTGATAACAACCCTTATGTTTTTACACCAAATGCCAACAAATTAGCAGCCTTTAATGCGCAACTTAAAGTATTATTAAAGCAACCTGCATCACAGTATTACGAGCATACGCAGTTGTACTTTAGTGGCAAGCTGGGTTTTGAAAATTGGCAAAGTGTGGCATTACAAGGCATTGCCGATTTTGCACTGCGCCTCGATAATGAGACTAACTTAGCTAATTTACAAAAAGCCTGGCCTCATTTGCCCGTTGAGGTATTACAGCCCCTTAGCGCCATGCTTGAGCATGTAGAAATACCGCCCTCATTTAGCCAATTACTAGTAGAGTACGGCCAAGCGGCTATAAAAAATAATGACCCGTTTGCTGTTACAGTAGCGCTACGTTCGCTTTCTAAAGCGCAAGCGCAAGGCTTAACCACCCAATTGGTCGATAGTGTATTAACTTCATCGGTTAATCAAGATGCTGACGTACTGCTCACTATTGCTGGGCGTTGCTTTAAACAACTAGAAGACCCTGAACGCTTGCATGTATTTATGGACAACTGTGCACACCATCAACAAATTACTGAACTATTTGTGAGTGTTTTTGCTGATTTAGTTGCAATACCCACCATTCGCCCGCATTTATTAGGCTTATTACGTAAAGAAAATCGTAGCGAAACCCTCGCGCGTGCAATTGGAAGGTTATTCTCTTAAATGGCAAGTTTATGGACGTTCATACTTATTGGTAGTGTAATTTACTTATTTTGGCTAAACCGAAAGGTAGCCGAGGCGGCGAACGTTCATGCTAAACGCCAAAGCGAACAACTGCAGGTGCAATTAATGAGCGTTGCCTGTAGTAAACGCCGCTTTGGCTTTTTAAAAAGTGGTAAACCTGGAGTGAAAAGCGAATTTATTTTTGAGTTTTCAAGTAATGGCGAAAATGCCTATCAGGGAATACTGATCATGGAAAATGAGTATTTAAAAAGTGTGGTTATTCCACCGCATAAAATATAACCTTTATACTGCGCTAAAAGTTTAATTTAGGGTAAGGTTTAATTTAAAAATAAGTAAAACACAAAAAACTAAGGCGTAACTAAAGTTACGCCCCAATTGACAAACATCCTGTTAGGTATCCTTTACCTGTGTAATCCGTATTATCATCCTCTGAACGAGCAAACAACCTTGTTCACCCTCACATTGCATCCTGCAATATCCTCTTGCCACCTTGGCTGTCCTGCGTAAACTAACGCTCCGGCTACTTCCTGTAGCGCCATCCTTGATTATCCCTTAGTAGCTCCTGCCACTTAAGCGCATCATGCACTTTCCTACTCATCCTTGCATCCGTGTTAACTTGTCCGTTTTGCTTCTTGCTAGCATCTGCTATGTTGCCTACTTCCGTATCCTTGGCAATCACTCAATCATTGAGCTGTGTCGTCTTGACAAAGTAAAGTTTAAAGCAAATGCCTAGTAGATATAGTACCTAGCTGTTAATTATTAAATGGCATTTATATTAAAAAACACAAACTATAAAAATAACCTTACATATCAATCAAATAGGTAAGGAATAACTATTTCAATGCAATTTAAACTGACAACTCGCACAGCGATGTGAGATATATCTCACGGTCATATGTCCGTTTTGGGATGTAAACCACCAATGCAGGCTACCTTATAACCTAAATTAAATTTAGTTTTTTGACTTAAATAACAATTCGCCCGCAATCTTATTAAAAGTAAGCTGCTTAAAGCTTTCAAACCCTTCGGTTTTAAAAAATTGAGTATGCTCTTTGCGCGTTACAAACACCGCCATACCTGTAGACTCGGCATTAGATTGAACTAGGTCATTTAGGCCTCTTAATAAATAACGCCCAAACCCTTGGCCATGAAAATGCGGATCGACCGCAATAAAAGCTAAAAAATAGTAGTTGCCCTGCTGCTCTAGTGCATCTCTAATTGTTTGCTCTTTATCTATTAGTTGATTGGTTTGTAAGTAACCAGCACTTAACATTAGCTTTAAGCGCCAATGCCAATAACGCTGCGCCTGTAATTGGCTGTTTGATTCGAACACGCAGGCAACGGCTTTGAGCTTATCGTTACGATATAAACCAATAAGCGGCTGCTTCTCTTGCCAAAAGCTGCTTAGCTCTTCGCGAATTAATGATCGAAGTTTTTTTTCGTAGGCCGATTTACTCTCTTGCTCGTAATTGAGCATAGTTTGTAAAATAGGATCGTCGTGATACGCCTGATAAATTAAACTTGCGGCAATACTTATATCTTCTGCGGCTAAATACTGTACGCTAAATGTATCGGCTTGGGTGGTCACAGTCATTATTATTCCTTTTTTGTATTAGAACAACACATCATTATTTTCGCCTTATGATTAAACCATTAGCTTGGCGCTATAATCACTAACTTAATGCGATTGGGTTTACTCATAGCTACAACTTACACACATAATAAATTTATATTTGTTCTCTAAATAAGCGCTTTATTTACTCACTTTCTAAACTATAGCTGTAAAGTTATTAATGGTAAATTCAGCGTGAGTTTAGCTGGCTTAGACTATAGTTTATTTATAATCTTATTTTGACACGCTAGGAGCACAACATGGATACAACAAAGCACGATATAAATACACTGTTTGCACAACTTGGCTTACCTAGTTCTGAAGCTCAGATTGATGCTTTTATTGCTTCCCATGCGATTGAAGATACAACGTTAATACAAGATGCACCTTTTTGGGATGAATCTCAACAGCATTTTTTAGCTGAATCACTCGCAGAGGACAGTGATTGGAGTGAAGTTATTGATGAGCTTGATGTACGCCTTCGCCAAGGCAATTAATTTTAAGGTAATTGATTTAATTTGGGACATTTAATGTGCCCCTCCCTATTTATTGTTACTATAGCCTCCACGCAGCAGCTTCATGCTGCGTACCTATTTATACTAAAGAGTTATAAACCTAATGAATGCTGCTGTATTTGATGCAATTAAAGTCCTTCTTGATGAAGGCAAAGTACCTACTGTCGCGCTTACTAAAAGTCGTTTAATTAAGCCTGTGCCTATGCCTGTTATTATTGCGGCGGTGAGTCAGTATAAAAACAATCCAGATTCAATTTATAACTTAATGAAAAGCCAAGCACAACCGAGTGGTAGCGATTCTAAAACTTCGCAGTTAGATAGAATTGAAGAAAAGCTCGACCGGTTACTTACCCTGCTAGAAAAATAATAATTCGAGACTATAAATGTTCGTTGTTGATTTAACCTTTGATTGCTACCAAGACACCACTTTAGAGAAGGCCGAACAAGCTATTAATCGCTTGGTTAATGCGCTGCGTTTTAATGGCCAAATAATGGGCGAAGAATTTCCTACTGTTTTAAAAGATGGTTTCTTTATTACCCGTGTTATGTGCCCAAACGAAGATGCCATGCACCCGCTTAACAATAGTCCATTTGTAAAACACAGCATTGAGCAATTGCACAGCGCTGGTTTACTTGCGCCAAAAGTAAAAATTATTGGTCAAGATATTCATTCTAATGGGTCTGATTGCTGCGCCGAGCCTTCTAGCTATATTTTATACACCACTTATGTGCATACTTGTAGCCCACTTTATTGTGGTGACGACTTTTTACCGGTACCGCTATTTCGGATCCCAGCAATTGCTAATGGTGATTATAAAACCTTAATTAAATGGCAGGAAGACTGGCAAGCCTGCGATCAAATTCAAATTAATGGCGCAACACGCTGTGAGTTTCCTGCTCTTGAAGAAATTTCGAGTATTAAAAGCGACTTATTCCGCCGCGGTAAAGACATTACTAAACGAATTAGCTTTTTAACTAAAAAACCTGTGTATTACTATATATACCGCGTAGGTGGCACCGATAAAACTTCTGAACTAGAGCGTAAATGCCCAAGCTGTAATGGCGATTGGAGGTTACCTGAATCCTGGTTTGGATTATTTGATTTTAGGTGTGAGCCCTGCGCCTTAGTGTCTAACATATCGTGGGACTTTCAATAAGTTAAAGATATTATTAATGTATTAGCTCGATATTAAAATTAATTCCGAGCTAATACTTTACACTAAATCGTTTTAAGGTAATTAACGCCTGTTTTAATTAAACCTCAAGCGCTTGCAAAAATTCTTCTATATTGGCAGCAAGCACATGATGCGTTTTTTTGCCTACGTACTCTAAGCACACTTCACCGCTGTGCAATAACACACTTACTAACAAATCATCTTGTGCTGTTAACCCTATAAATACTGTTTCAGGTTGTTTAAGTTTACGCTTCATTAAAACGTGGCCAGTTATATTTTGTTGCAATAAATCAAAGTCATCGCTATTCCATACCTGTAACAATTCAACTTGGTGACCATCAATACTAGCTTGAATATTGCCACCATACATATGCCCATAAAGCGCATTTAAGCCACTTGGAAATGTAACATCCAATGCCTTAGCTAAATCATTAAGCGAGCCTGCAGGTTGCTGCAGCACAGCTTGCCACTGAATATTACCTTGTTGATCAACATTGCCTATTTCACATGGGCTTGGCCATTGTTCATCGTGCACCATAAGTGGATGTTTTTGCGTGTTTTTTAGGGTTTTGTCATTAAACCTTTGGTGTAGCTGGGTTAACTGCAATACAACAGACATACTATGAAACTCATTTAAATTAGATATAATGCCGCTATTGTAACTATTTAAGGGCAAACATGACAGATTACAGCAATTCTCCCGACCTTAAAGGCAGTGTGTTAGGCCAATCAACTGAATATATAGATCAATATACTCCAAGCTTACTTTTTCCAATTGCACGCAAGCTAAATAGAGATGCTTTAAATATTGACGAAGCCGCTTTACCATTCAAAGGCCAAGACATTTGGACTGGTTACGAGCTGTCGTGGTTAAACGCCAAAGGCAAGCCGCAAGTCGCTATCGCTGTATTTACTTTTGCCTG
The DNA here is from genome assembly GCF_015864415.1 of Pseudoalteromonas sp. SCQQ13. Lineage (NCBI taxonomy): Bacteria > Pseudomonadati > Pseudomonadota > Gammaproteobacteria > Alteromonadales > Pseudoalteromonadaceae > Pseudoalteromonas > Pseudoalteromonas sp. SCQQ13. The sequence goes on from NZ_JADYXG010000010.1 coordinate 59,883, forward strand.
CCAAAGCAGTCACCTTGTTGAATCTAAATCGTTTAAACTGTATTTAAATAGCTTTAACCAAACTCGATTTAACAGCCGTGATGAAGTGAAACAGCATTTAGTTAAAGATCTAACCGCAGTGGTTAACAGCTTAGTGCAGGTAACTTTATACAATGCAGATGAGTATAACTGCCTTCCTTACACCCCATTACCTGGTGAGTGTATTGATGATTTAGATATCGAAATTGATAACTACGATATTGACGCTCATTCTCTAAAATCGCAAAGCAATAAAACGGTAACCGAAACCCTGCATAGCCACTTACTTAAGTCTAACTGCTTAATTACCTCACAACCCGATTGGGCAAGTGTAATTATTCGTTATACAGGTGAGCAAATATGTAGAGAGTCGTTACTTCGCTACTTAATTTCGTTTAGAACCCATAATGAGTTTCATGAACAATGCGTGGAGCGTATTTATAGCGATTTAAGCACTCAGCTCAGCATTAAAAATCTTGAAGTTTATGCTCGCTATACGCGCCGTGGTGGCCTTGATATAAATCCGTATCGCTCAACTCATAATAACGACACGCCATTTGCAGTTAAAATTAACCGCCAATAAGTGTTTATTGTAATAAAAAAGGAGCCTAGGCTCCTTTTTTATTCACTACGTTTGGTGGGAATAGCCACAGCGCACACGTCTATATAATTAGCTGTATGTACAAACCAAGGCTCAGAGCGATTTTTTCTTGCCGCAATTAGGTTTTTAAATGCCTGTGAGTTTGTTTTCATCACTTTAAAAACACTTTTATCACTATTATTAATGTCTTCAAGTACTTGAATATCAGTTATTGGGTTAAATTCTTTATCATTGCGAGCGGTACGCTCTAAGCGGTTAACATGCTCTATACCCTCAAGTACGCGTCCAAATACAGTGGTGTTTTTATCTAAATAACGTGGCGCTTGCCCTATAGTGATAAAGAATTCGGTGCTTGCACTATTTATATCGTTATCTCGCGCCATTGCAAATATGCCACTGCAATGCACTTGCCAAGTTTGGGTTTGTAGTGCGTTTTGAGCAACCGCAAAACCATTTAAAAAACCAGTTATAGGTGCATAACCATCACCTTCAAGGGCTGTAATTGCCAACGGGTGTTTAGTAGTTAAATAAAACTCGGCCAAAAGTGATTTATTTGCAGTCTTAATAATCTTTTTAGCACTGCTAGCACCACCTTGAGCTACAAATCCCTCAACAAAGCGATAAACACTCGTTCCTTGATAAAAGCCTTCTCGCGCAAGCTTTTTAATATTTTTTACATGCTGTGGAGCAAGCTGCGGATTAAGCTCAATATAAGTGGCGCCTGTGGGTAAGGTTATTTTTAAAATATTTTGCGAGTTAACCACTCGCCACTCGTCCTCGGCGGCTTTAGTAATAACGTCACTGGCAGTGTGCTTTATTTTAGGCTCACCTTGTTGCGTGGTAATGCTTTGTTTATATTGTCCAGCACAGCCGTTTAATAACATCGCAGCGGCCACTGTTAACAGGTACTTTTTCATAAATTAGCGCCTTATTATTATAGTTTTACATTAGGGTCTTATCCTTAAGCTTGGTTATTACTTACTAACATCTGCTTTAACCTGTAATTATTAGTCCCAATCAAACTTATAAAGTATATCTACGTTTTGATATAGCCCACTGGTTATTTCGATATAAAACTGCGAAAGCAGCTGATAACGTATTGCCACTTCACTAAGGGAGTCAAAAATACCAACACTGTATTTTACTTGTAAGCTCGGTGCCACATAGCCTGATATTTCTACTTTTGTTTGCTCACCACTGCCTTTAGAGGTAAGGCTAACATCCGACAAACCAAACGTTTCACCCACTTTAGAAACCAGCCCTTCACTGCGGCTAACCCCCTGCGAAAGTAACAACTGAGTGAGCATAGCATCGGTGGAGCTATCGCCCTCGCCTAGTGGTTGGCCATTGAGTAAATAGGCCAAAGCTTGTGCCTGATCCATCGCTGGCTCCGAAAACACTTTTAGCCTGGGTTGCTCTACATTACCTGTAAGCGTTACCCCAGCAATAACACCATTGGCGGTGTTTTCGGGATTACGAATGGCTTTAATATTTAAGTAAGGCTGCTCTATTGAGCCACTAAAGCCAACCTGGCCGGTACGAATTAACAAATCTTGGCCAAATGCTAAGTATGTACCGTTTACTAACTTAAGCTCGCCTGTGGCAATAATAGGAGTTCCTTGGCTCATTTTAATCGCCAAGTCGCCTTCTACTTTAGATTCTAGACCGAATGATTCAATTTTCACGTCATTTTTTACAATCAGTTTTAAATCTATATCGTAATCAAATGGCACTTTTTTAGTCGCTTTGGTTTTTTGATCAACGATTATTTCGTCATCGCTAACTTGCACAGCGCCCTCTGGCAGCTCTTCTATTTCAATTCGCCCATAAGGGACAATTACTTCACCCACAAGGTTTATTGCGTTGTTAGCCAAACCAATTTTTAAATCTGGAGATACTTTAAAAACGACTCCTTGCTGAGCACGTACATAAAATTGCTCACCTACTATTGCAACGTTAACGGCTGGTTGTTCACCTTGCCAATCTATGTCGCCATTTAATTTAATATTCCCGCCTTGGGGATCTGTTAAAAGGCCTTTAATTGTTGCTGTCGCTTTGTTAAATAAAATACTCACATTCGATTTTTCAAGTGCTATTGGTAGTTGTTCACCTTGTAAATTAATATCATCAATATTTACTTCACCTTCAAGGAGTGGCTCTTTTAATGTACCTGCTAATGCAATTTTACCGCTAATATTGCCTTTGAGCTGCTCAATAGTGTCTAAAAATGGCTGCAAGTTAGAAAATAATATTTTATCTATGTTTACATTACCGCTTAACGCTTGCGTGTTTTGTATGTCATCTACATTAATTTGGGTGGTAATTTCACCTAACACGCTAGAGTTTAAGTTAGCTGTTAATTTACCTGTTTGAGAATCAGTAAATGCATTCACACTAAGCGTTTCTATTGGTAAACGAAAGTTATCTTCTTCGGAATTGTATTTGGCTATTAAGTTATTTGAATTTAAAGAAGCGCGTAATGTTTTCAGCGCACTCGCTTGCCAGTTTGCAACAAATTCCCCTGTTAAAGCGCCTTCTGCACCAACATTATCAGGTAGTAAATGCTTTAGTTCCTCAAATGCTAAATTGTTTAATTTAGCATTGAATTGACCTAACTGTTTATTTTGCGACAAAGTGTCGATACACAACTCACTTTGTGCAGATTGCCAGCAGTGCTTACTTACATCAAAATCGCCTGTTTGGGTGTTTACGTTAAGTGTAATTTTTTTACTGTTGTTAAAGCTTAGCTTTTTATCGCTTAACTGCACATTGCTCAATGCACCTTGCCAAATCGCATTGGTAAGTTGACCATTAACTTCAAACTCAACTGCACCTTGTTGCGCATCAACAGATGCGGTAAGTTGATGATCTTTTTTATCCCCTGTTGCATCTATTTTTACACTGTTAATTTGTTGCTCAGCAACTAAAGCCGAACCAACATCTATTGCAATATTAGTTTGCCAATCGGCCGCTGTATCAAGATCAGCTTTAACAGATAACTTACTTATATTTATTTCATCAAAAATAAAACGTTCCAGCATTAATGCTAAGTCAACCGACGGTGTTAACCTTTGACCTCTAAGGGCTATATTGGCCTTACCATCTGCAATAAATGGCATATTAGCCTGCTCATCACTTTGTAGTGTTATATTGCCATCTACTAACCATTTGCTATCTATTTGGCCATTGAGTTCTAATTTATTTTTACCACTGCTTAAATAAAAACTATCAATATTAGCTTTTAATGCATTATCTAGCCTAAAGTTTGCGGCAAACTCTAATGGCACGTCGTTAAGTGTGCCGGTGAGTTTGGTATTATTCATTTTCAGTTGCCAAGTATCCGTTTGTGCATTAAATGAGCCTTTAAACTGCCCAGAAATATCACTCGTTACTGCATCTGTTAAGTATTGCGCTTTTAAATGCGATAGCGTCCCTGCAAAATCTGCTTGTATACCTTGTTGCCAGTTAACATTGGCATTTATTTTTGCAGTGCTGTCGTTGGCCTTAACCGACAATGTAGAAAGCTGTGCATGGGTAAGCGTGCCCGTTAATTGTGTGTTTAAATCAACGGCTGGGTACGCGCCTAACTGGCTCGTTGCAGTTAAACTAAGTTGATAGTCATCTGCGTTGCCCTGCGCACTTAAGTTAACCTTACGTAGCGTTAACTGCTCGCTTTGTGCGTCGATCAGCCACTGGTTTATTTTGCCTTTAACTGTAAATGGGTAGTTTGTTTGCTTTAAATTAGCATTGGCATTTAAACTAAGCGGAAATTGCCCTGTGGTTTCTAAATCAACATTTAAATTTGCCAAGTCGCCACTGAGTGATAAGTCAGCTTGGTGTTGCGGGCTTTTTAATACAATATGACCTTTTAGCGGCATATTACCTACAAGCTCTGTGTTAAGTTGTGTATTTAATTGCCACTGCTGATAACGAGCCGCTAAAGAATATAAATTTATTTTGGCATCTTCTACAGTCATTTGCAGTGCTATATTTTCTATCTCATAGTCTTGTTCGCCCTGCTGTATAGCCACTTTATCAATATCAAACTGCTCAATGGTTATATCCAGTGGTGAAGTAAATTCGATATTAGGCAGTGCAGGAAGCTTCGTAATTGCCGTTGATGCTGTTTGTGATTGCTGGGATTGGGCTTGCTCTTTTAGCGTAACCAGTATTTTAGGTATGTTTAAGCTTTTTACTACAAGCTCTGATCCCATCGCTTTTGCCGATAACTTAAAGTTATCAACACGCACGTTGGCGCTTGGGTGTTCTAAAGTAAATACTTTTACAGCTATATTTTTAACAGCGATATTAAAAGGTAAGGTAATTTTAGTTAGTGGCTCAGATGGCTCTTCTGCAACTGCTTCAGTTGATTGCTCCAAAGTTAAGGCCATTGTATTAGCACTTAAATTATCAATGCAAATACCGTCGCACTGCCACCAAAATAAATTAAGCTTTAGTTGCTGGGCATTAAAATCTACCCCGTTATTGTTATACCTAACATTAAATACATCGTTATATAAAAACCGACCGTTTTTAATGTCAATATTTAAACCATCAACCAACTTGTTTGCACTATAAGCAATAAATTGATTACCGGGTGCAGTAAATAATATACAAAATACGGTTATTAGCAGTATGACTAAAACAGCACTGACACTTGCAGTTATTTTTTTAAATACAGTCATTAAATTTCAGGCCCTATAGTAATACTCAAACGGGTGCTTTTACTTTCTTTGGTAAGTCCCCAAGCGTGGTCAATTCTAACCGGACCTACAGGTGTTAAATAACGAAAACCAAACCCAGCACCTACTTCAAATCTATCCGAAAAATCATTGGTTGCAGTACCTCCATCTACAAATAAAGCAACCCGCCAATTTTGCGCAAACTGATAGTTGTATTCTGCAGTACCAGAGACTAAGTACTTACCCCCTATTAGCTGCCCTTCATCGTTTTCGGGTGAAATTGATTGATACGCAAAACCACGCACACTTTGATCGCCACCAGCAAAAAAGCGCAGTGAATACGGCACATTAGCTATATTATCGACCAACATGGCACCTAGGTTCGCTTTTAAAAACACTAAATGGCGGTCTAAATAAGTTCTCAGCCAAGCGTTTTGTAACTGCACGCGGATCAAATTAGTACTAGAGAGTACATCTTCTACGCCAAACTCTGCAGATATTAACCACTGTTCGCCCCAATAAGGGGTTGTTCCCCCTTTTGATTTTTTACGTGCATAACTAATACCTGGCATTAACATTTCACTGCTTTCTTCTTCGTCGTCACCTATTCTATATGTTTCATGGTCGCGGCGTATAAAAGCGGTACGCACCCAGTTATTATCAGTTAACCATTGGCGTTGTACTTGCCCGGTAAGTATTTCACTATAAATATTATTAGCTAATTCATCCTCAAGTTTATAACCAACCGAAAAACGCCATAAATCGTCATTAGGATCATCCTCTGGGATTGTATAAGCCATTGAAATATCTTGTTGTCGCTCAGACACATTTAAGTTACTTTCTAGGTAATGGCCATCTTGCGTTATCCATGGTTTACTCCATTTAAAGCGCACTTTGGGGCCTAAGTCGGTACTAAAGCCACCACCCACTTCATAGCTATTTGCAGGTTTATGTAATACATCTACTTTTATAGGTACTTGGTTATTTTTACGTTCGGTTATATCTGCATATACTCGTACACTAGTAAAATAAGGCGTGCTTGATAAATCAAGATTATAATCGGCTATGTGGGTCGATTTATAAGGCTGCCCTTTGGCAAAAGGCGCTAAAGAACGAATATACTTTTCAGCAGGGGTATCGCTAGCAATTACAATATCGCCAAACTGATAACGCCCCCCAGTTTCAATAATAAAAGTAACTTCTGCGCTATGTTTCCCCAAAGATACTTCTAGTTTACGCGCAGGCCATTTAGCGTCAAAATAACCTAGCTCTAACAGCATTGATTCTATTTTTTTATGCGCGCTGTCATAATGTCCGTGGTTTAAAATATCTCCCTGCTTTAGGGTAATATTATTAATTACTGCCAATAAAGCGGGGTCCTGCTTGCCAGCCCCCTTTACACTAATATTTATTGCAGCGATGCGAGTAGCTGGCCCTCGCTCAACTCTAACCACCAAATCACGCTCATCTTTATCAAAGTTAACCTCTACTTTAGGGCTGTAATACCCTAATGCTTTAATACTATTCTCGACTTGTTTTTTTGCATAGCGGCGCAGGGTCAAGGTCGGCTTTTCACCTATAAGTTGTTTTAAATAAAGCGCAACATTTTTTTCTAAATCGTCATTTATCCCTTTAATCTCATAATCTTCTATTACATTTTCAGAGGCAACAGACTGAGCACTCAGAAGAATGCAAAAAATAAACATGTAACGCAAAAACTGATTAAACAAGTAAATATCCTTACCTTTAATTCTTAAAATATAACGATGCATCAACTCTATAATATCATAGCCGTAATGAGCCTTACATTAACTTAATAGCTACCCAGTGACATAATATGCAATCTATAATATTAAAATTAGTACGCTTTAAGCGTTTATTTTGGTTACAATAGCCATAACAAGTACACAATAATTTTAATGAGTTTTTTAATGCAATTTCCTGATGACGAAAATGGCCAACTTTTAGCTGAAATAGCCGCCGCTGGTATTGATTTAAGTAAAATGCACCAAGTCGATTTTTATATTTTATTTGAGCAACAAAGCGATGCAGAAAAGTTTGCCAAAGAAGTAGTAGCCGATACATTAGTACAGCATGCTGAACTCGAAAAATGCCAAGACACTGGCGTATGGGAAGTAATTACTCAAGTACAAATGGTTCCTGAGCACACTCTATTAGGCCAAGCTGAGCAATACATTGAAAGCATAGCTAATAACTTTAACGGTTACGGCGATGGTTGGGGATTAATGGACGCAGAAGAAGCTTAATCTGCATTCCCATACTAAATTATAAATCAGTTAAACCTAAGGGTTTAACTGATTAGCTTTTCTAAAACTGCCTTTATAATCAAACAGCTTATCTGCTACCTTCCAACCATATTTTTTACTTTTACGCGCAATTACAAAGTCGGGCGCAATTAAATCTAACTGTGCGTTAATTACCTGCTCTGCCGTTTTAAATTTTACGGGTGCTTGACCTTGGCCTACCCGCTTACCAAATTGCCGATTAAAAATATACGCCGCCCCTTTATTTGCAATATCGTAAACTTCGTCGCAACTTGCACCGTCCTCGTCAAAATACGTTACTTTAATCATCTCATTTTTAAGCTGCGTTACACTTAAACCACTACAGCGAAGTACGAGTGCATCTTTTAAGTTTAAAGCATTGCGTAATTTATCATCAGGGTCGGCCATTACCGCACCGCAATCATGGCATTTACGTGCGGCTATATCGTTTTGCGCACCACATTCATCACACTCTTTAAAGCGAAAACGATAATCACACTGCTCTTTATTACCTTCATCATCTTCTAGCAAGCCCTTACAGCGCCTACCAAAGTGTTCAATAACCTTTCCTGTAGAGTCAGTTTTACCCCAATAAATATTAGCAAAGCCACAGCCAGGACAAAGCACTTGTACCGGCTCGTTATCGCTATCGCCTTTTTTATCGCCAACCTCAGGGTGAAACAAATCAAAACCATTTCCGGCATAATCGATCACCAAACAATCTGTTTTTGACTCGGCTAATCTAAGTCCTCTGCCGACAATTTGCTGGTATAAACTCACCGACTCAGTAGGGCGTAAAATAGCAATAAAATCAACATGAGGTGCATCAAAGCCGGTGGTGAGTACCGATATATTAACCAGGTATTTTAATTGCTTGGCTTTAAATTGCTTAATTATTTTATCGCGTTCGCTATTAGGTGTGTCACCTGTAATTAAGGCGCTTTGCTGATGAGGTAAATAGCTTAAAATTTCTTGTGCGTGCATAACCGTAGCGGCAAAAATCATAATACCTTGGCGGTTTTCACTATATTGCATTACTTGTTGTAAAATGGATTGCGTTGCCCGTGCGCTGTTTTTTAATAGCGCATTCATATCCTCATTAGTATAACGGCCAAACGCATCACTGGTTAACGCCGAAAAGTCGTAATGACTAATCGCCGCATCCACTTCATTGGGTGGCGTTAAATAGTTATGTTTGATCATATAGCGCAGCGGTAATTCAAAAATACAGCTTTTAAATGGGCTGTCTTTATTGCCCCGCACAAAACCATGATAGTGATGATGATAAATCCACCCCATACCTAATCGATAAGGCGTTGCCGTTAACCCTAATACTTTTAATTGTGGGTTATGCGCTTGCAAGGCATTAATAACTTTACCGTATTGGCTTTTTTTATCGCCATTAACTCTATGGCACTCATCAATAATTAACAGTGAATAATGCTCATTAAGCTGATCTAAATTACGCGATAGCGACTGCACACTAGCAAAAGTAACCTGGTGGTTTAACGATTTTTCTTTTAATCCTGCCGAAAATATACTCGCCTCAAGCCCAAAGCTTTTATACTTTTGTGAGTTTTGCTCTACTAATTCTTTAACATGCGCCAGTACTAATATTTTTTGTTTAGCTATACGCGCCAGCTCAGCAATTACCAAGCTTTTACCCGCACCAGTAGGTAATACTATCACTGCGGGATCATTGGTTTTTCTAAAGTGTAAAACGGTACGTTCTACGGCTTCTTGCTGGTAAGGTCTTAGGGTGTAGGTCATGAGATAACAATTAAATTTTAATGAGGGATTTTAGCAAATAACTTAACTTTAAAGGTAATTATTAATTATGCGGTTTTTAAATCGCATAATTAAAACTCATTTTAATGGGGAATACTACGATAAAACATTTATATCTATTAATAACACCCCTAAGTTAATTACTCAGGGGTAGACTTTTATTTACCTATGTTTTTACCAAAAAATGTTAGCATTTTTTCCCATCGCTCTACATTATGCTCTGGTTTATAAAAACCATGCCCTTCACCTTTTTTGTACATCCACTCTACAGAGTGATTGCGTTTTTTAAGCGCATCTCTTAGCCTAAATGCATGCTCTTCAGGTACCCTTACATCTTGGCCACCCTGAATAATGAATACAGGTGCTTTGAGTTTATCTACATTATGCACTGGCGATTGTGCTTCTCTTTCTGCTTTTGTCTTCGGAAGTACGTTTTCTAAGTAATTTAAACCTGAAGATGATTCTGAGATATCGCCTTCTTCGAACATTAGCTGTAAATCGTAAACGCCTACAAAGCCTACAACACACTTATAAAGCTCAGGTTCTCGTATAGCACTTTGAACCGCAGCATAACCACCATAAGATGCACCATAAGAACAAATTCGACCTTCATCAACGACCCCCTGTTTAATTAGGTAACGTACACCATCGGTCATATCATCAATCATGCTTGTCCCCCAGCTTTGGTAACCCATTTGCAGAAATTTTTTACCATAGCCACCTGAACCACGAAAGTTCGGTTGAAAAACAGCGTATCCATGTGATGCAAGTACTTTTACATCACTACTTAATGTTGATAATGAATCTCTAATACCATGTGGGCCACCATGAGGATGCATTATTAGAGGTAAATTCTTATCTGCATTCACAGGGAGCGTTAGCAGCCCGCGAACCTCTAACCCATCACGTGTTTTATAAGAAATTAGCGTTGTTTGAGGGATCTCCTCCTGACTTAACCAAGGTTTAGCTTTAACTATCGCGCTAAGACTTCGTTTCTTAGTATCAAATAAGTAAAATTGCTTTGGGTTATTAGTGGAGCTAACTGTTAACACCAGCTTCGTATTATCTAAAGTTGAGGAGGTAACCTCTATAGTTTGGTTTTTAAATGAATTTGATAAGCTCGATAATAAACTCGCAAAGCCAGTATCTGTTATATCTTCAAAAAAAACATTTTCAATTGAATCTAATTCATAACTTGCTCCAATTACTTCACTGACTTTGCCGTTATTTATACTAACAACTGGCATTAGATCTGTATTTGGATGAGTCACTTTCACAGTTTGTTTGTTTGTTTTCAGATCAAATGAAGAAATAGATAACGTATCAGTTGTATTATCACTAATACCAATCACAGTTGAATTATCAGCTAAAAATGTAAGTGGGGTGAAAGATCCTGAATCACTGTCAAATCGGAGTACTTCATGCCACTCATCATCTTTATTATCTCTTGTGACTACAATACTTTGATTATTTTTATCTGGGGCAATACCTGTTGCCAGCCTCGCAATACCATTATGATCCAATAAAACGCTCGTATTTGTTCCTTTGTAAACACGTAAAGGAAGCTTCCCCATACTTTGTTTACGCCCTGAACTTGCTTTTACTCGCTGTAACTCTAAATAGGGTTCTTCAGAAAATGGGGAAAAAGAAGAGATTATAAGTTCATCGTCGATCTCTGGTAATAAGTCTATTATTCTTGCAACTCGAATTCTTGAGTCACCTGAGCGAGGTCCTGCTATTATAGTTTTACTTTTACCATTTACGTTTATAGATAAAAGATCACCTGTTGCCATTGGCGCATCATAAGCACCGTATTCTTGAGCTAGTGAAATAATTACTCGTTCATTATCGGCCCAACCAAAGTCTGCAACAGCTTCACTCTCTTTTCCTTCAGTAATAGAAACAATCTCATGATTACTAACATTAAGTATAGTTAGCCTAATAGCGCCTGTTTCCGTTCTTGTTGTAGCAGCAAGATGTTTACCGTCAGGTGAGATTTTCATATTTATAAACTGTGCGTGTTTTGCGTAATTTTGCAAGTTAGCACTATCGACATTGGCCTCAGCCCCTACTGACGCAGCAATTAAAAGCATACCTACAGTAAATTTAGCTATATTCCTCATTAGTATTTCCTTATCAATAAAAAAGCCCTCCTACGAGGGCTTAATAAATAGACTTTAATCTAAATGCTAATTAAAAATTATAAGTAACATTCGCAAAGAATCTACGGCCTAAATTATCATATTGTGAATAAAGCGCACTATTACCAACAGCTCTAACATAACTAGGTGACACTTGCGGCGGCTCTTCATCAAAAACGTTCGCAATACCCATTGTTACATCAAATTGGTCAAGCTTTAAATTACCTGAAAGTGAATGGTAAAATACTTTAGGTGTTTCAGCTACAAAAGTAATCTCTTCACCACGGTAAGTTGATTCATTTGAATCATCGTAATATTCATAATCATTCGTTTCATCAACATACCGTGTAGTCCATGTTAAGCTCCAGTCATCCTTTTTAAATGTTGCTGAAATATTACCAACATGTTTAGGATCACCAATCTCACCAATGTATTGGCTTGGCTCACTGTCAGCAAAAAGCTGGTAAGTGCGCTCTAACTGAACAGTATGCTCAATGTTGAAGTATACCGAACCAAAATCAAAATCATCACGGTAAGTGAAGTTTAAATCAACGCCACGAGTGCTCTGATTCGCAACGTTAGTGTAACCACCGTAAATAGTATCAATACCGTAGTTGCCGTCTGTTCCATCATTTCGCGTGAACTGAGTACAAATAGGATCATTCGGGAAGTTTTCAGAGTTATAACAAGTGCTAGTTATATCACTGCCACCTAAATTAGCTACTTGGTTGCTAATATCAACTTTGTAGTAATCAGCTGAGAATGCGTAAGTATTTTCTGGACTTGTCCACACAAAACCAAAACCTTCCGAAATCGAAGTTTCAGCTGTTAAACGCCCTGCACCACCACTTGTTACACTCGTAGCTGAACTTGCAGTAGAGCCATCATAATCAGTAGGTACACCAGAAGCTAAACAGTTGTTATAGGTACGTTCTGAAACAGTACCATCTGCATATCCTGAGCCGTAATCAAAACATGGATCAACTGAGTTCTGACCAAGAAAACCCGTTTGTCCTGCTAAGTATAGCTCATACAATGCTGGAGAGCGGAACGATGAACCACGAGAACCTCTTAGTGTGAAACCATCAACAACTTCCCATACTAAACCTACTTTAAACGTGTTATCGCTACCGTAAGTAGATACATCAGTCCAACGCCCTGATGTTGTTAACTCCATGCGCTCAGCCCATGGTTCACCCTGAAAAAGTGGCACTCGAATTTCACCAAATACGGCACGAGTATTTTGTGTTCCTGCTGTACGACTCGCACTGCTTAAACCCCAAGAATTACCAGTAGAAGAAGCGACTCCTGGCGTATCATCTAGCTCATCTTTTTGATAAGACATACCAAATGCACTGCCAACTGCACCTGCAGGTAATTCAAATAAATCACCCGTAATATATGCTTCTAGCGTTTGTTGCTTGTAAATGGTTTCACCTGTTTCTTCACCAAATAAGAAGTTACGAACTTCATCTGAAGGATTACCATATAAAAATTGTGGATCTGTCCAAGGTACATCAACACATGCTTTTCCTGAATTAGCAGTAACCTCACCAGAACATGATGTCCCATTTCCTAAATGCTGTTGGGCCATTACCATTGAATCGCGGTAAATTACTTTATTTTGGTATTCACCTTTACTATGGCTGTTTTGATAAGAAACGTCCCAATCCCAAAAACCTAAAGAACCCTCCAAACCAAGAACAAAACGTCTGTAGTCGATCGTCGTTTCGCTACCATAATGATCCGTCAATGCAACTGGCATAATTCGAACATCACCACCAAAACCTTCATATAAATCAGCATCAGGTCGAGCTATATCACCAACCCAAAATTGACGGTATGCTTGTGTTTCAGTTTTACGAGAACTATATAAGGCTTCTGCATAACCACTTATACTATCCGTAAAGCTATAGTCACCTTGTAAAAACAATGAATAAGTAGCTGTTTTAGGTATCATTGATTCGTTGTCAGAAAATGGATGCTCTAGATTTCTCCAACCATCAGACTCTTTATCAAACCCTACATTATACCAACCATCTGGAGTCGTAAAATCGCCTGGACCACTAGCAGCATCATTAAAGCTACTGTAACCATTGTTACCAAAAAAACCATCATAATCGTAAGAGCCATAGCCAGAGTCAAAGTTTGATGCGCCATCATTGCTCAACCACAAACCATAGCCTGATTCATTACAGTGATAATTACCTGTTCGTGGATCGATCGGATCAGCTCGCTCACCATCTTTGTTATAATATCTACGGGCGCTACAATCGAAAAACTCACGATCGCCACGTTGTAACTCATGCTGCACTTTATAATCACCAACTACTCGAATTGAGCCTTTTTTAAACTCTTCACCGATTGAGAAGTTGATACGTTGCTGCTCACCGCCTGACTCAAATGGCTGCGAAAGGTCAACTGAAATAGACTTATCATCACCTTTTTTAGTAATAATATTAATTACACCTGCAACCGCATCAGAGCCATAAAGAGAAGATGCACCATCTTTTAAAACTTCAATACGTTCAATAGCAGATATTGGTAATGCATTCATATCAAATGATGATACTTGTCCGCGCGTACCTGCAGGACCAGCACGACGACCATTCAACAGTACTAATGTACGATTAGCTCCAAGGCCACGCATTGAAATAGTTTCTGTGCCAGCGCCACCTGAAGTAACATAGCCAACTGATAATGCAGAGGTAACTTGACTAGAACCAGCAGCAATTGTGCTGGTACGCAGTAACTCTCCTAATGACGTAATACCTTGATTAGCTGCATTTTCTACAGAAATGATAGTAATAGGCGTATCACTAGCAAAACTATCTGTGCGGATACGAGAGCCTAAAACCTGAATTTTTTCTACTTCTTCTACAACTTCACCTTCTTCTGCCGCAAATGAACTAGCTGAAAATAAAGCTGTTGATGCTGCACCAAAAGCAATCGCTAAGCGAACTGCTTTTGAAACTTTAGTATTTAACATTTTATTGTCCCTATAGTTTTATTTTATTTTATTTTTATCATTGTCTTATGAAAAGTAAAGCTACGGTATCTGCATAGCATCTATTTTCAAATTAAAGAGTATTACTAAGGACACCATCAGGTCAACACCTAGTTAACATAAAACAACCCTTGTTTACATACATTTACAAAGCACATGTATTCATATAAACACAATGAATAATATCTGATAAACAATTTACCGCACTTATTGTGGGTACTATTGTTTATCTATAATTGAGTTTTTAGGGATATATGAATCAACTGATAAAAATCAGCTTTTCATATTTGGCGGGACATAGAGCAAAAATAAAGGTATAGAAGTAAAGGTAATATTACTTATAATTAATCTCTGTATTATGTTTGGTTTAGTAATTATTAAGCTAGCTTTACATTAAAATTGAAAAACAGCCCATACTAAAGCAGTAACATATTACTAACTAAATAGAACAATTGAGTTTAACTGTACAAAAGCGTAATAGTAGCTGCTACATATCTACAAAGTCACTTAGCGGATTAATAACTTTAAAGCTTATATAAAATAAGCAGAGGGGCAGAGGTTTATATGCCTCAAGTCAGAAAGATAACTATTTAAACAGACCGCTACAGTATTAATAGCCTGTTGCGTTATTAATGAAGGGACAATTGGTTGTAATAAGCAGATAGTAATTTACAACTCTTTTTTACTTAATTTAAACAGCAACGAAGAACTACATAGCTGTTTATTATTGTACTAATTTACACTTTTAAATTAGTACAATACATTCAATGTTAAATTTACTTTCGTGCTTTTATAACCCAGCAAAAAATACCTGCGTCTATTTTCATAACATCGAACTCGTAGCTAGACCAATTATCTTGCAGAAGGGTTTTTATATACTCAACATCTGAGTTTGACCACGATGCGGCTTGTTGATCTTGTAAGCGAAGCTGAAAAGAATATAAATTGTCACGGAGTTCTTCTACTCTTTTACTGTCTGTTTTCGGCCAATCAATGATCGCTGGAAGTAGCTCTTTTACTAACAAATTAAACCAGTCTAACTCATCTTCACTGTTGCATTTACTCTGCTGATATTTTACTTGCTGTAACAGGTCTACATTTTTTTGCTTAAATTGAACTTGTTGCTCAGCAGTCGGATCTACCTTATTTGTAATAGACTGACAAAAATCAGCGAAGTCTTGAAGTTGCAATAACAAACCATTGTCTTTACTTAAATCTTTGAGTACTTTTAACCCAATTTTACAATCTGTAGAAATAAATGAGTCTTGATGATGTACTAACGCAATAAATTCACCATTAGGTTTTAATGCCTTATTTACCGCTAAAAGAGCGGCGGCGGGCTCTGCATACTCAAAACCAAATTGGCTTATAACACTATCAAATTGAACGTTCTCAAACGCTAAGGTTTCAGAGGGCATATTGCCATAAAAATGTATTTTTTCGAGGTGTTTGTAATTAGAATCTGAGGGGGCATGTTGAGATAATGGTGCTATGTTTGCCGCGTCTGATGCATAAACATCAAAACTTGCATTAAATTGCTGTGCTAAAACAGCCAGTCCACCATTCCCGGTAGCTAGGTCTAAAATTGTAGTTGATTCAGGTAGTGATTTAAAAATAGTTTGCCAAAAACTGGCGACAATGCCTTTATAACCTTGGCTGTGCTCCCCTTCTGCAAAACTATTAAGTGATTTGGTCCTTGACCAGTATGAATTCCAATGTTGCATTTTTTACCCATAAAAAAAGGTGGGTTTTAAACCCACCTTTTTATTTAACTTATTTTATAAATTAAAACGATTGTGAGAAACGTAAGTATGTAACACGACCGTAAGCATCATAAAGGTCGAAGTTATAGCTACGACCGCCAAAGCTGCTTAACTGTGGCTCTTTTTCAAAGGCATTTTGCATACCAACAGAAACCTTAGTGCCTGTAGGGAAGCTATACGTTGCTTGTAAATCATGTGTTATCCACGTTGCAATATTACCTGTACGTTCCACATTACCGCCAGCTACTTGCCTTACATCTTCATACTGAGAACCAATCATGTTGATATTCCAAGTAAAGTCAAAGTCTTGTATTGCATAGCTATTTGACAATGAAGCACGTTGCTGTGGCTCACCTGTGTCTTTAAGTGTATTACGACCACCATCAATTTTACTTTCAAACTGATGACTAAATTGTAATGTTTGTTTTAACGTACCTGCTGCATCAAAGTCAAATGTTGTGTTTAAATTTACATCTAAACCACTAACTTCCCATTTACCTTCGTTAGCATAACCCTGAGTGATAAGGTCAATACCACCGTTGCTTAAACGTGTAACACCTAAACCTGCAGGAATTGGGTCACCTGTTTGTTCACGAGTTAGGATTGTATCTGAACCAAAGAAACGGATCATGTTAGAGATTTCAATCTCATAATAATCAGCAGAAAAGTTTAACCAATCTGTTGGTTGGTAAGCTAAGCCTAATGAAATCTGCTCTGATGATTCAGAACCCATTTCTGCGTTTGCTAAAGTAATCGCGCTTACTTGTACGTCACAACCTGCTGCCAAACCTAAATTTAAACAAGATGGATCATCTGATACACTTGGGTTATCTGGAGCTGGCTTAGCTGTAAGGATATCCAATGTAGGTGCGCGGAAACCTTCACCATATGATGCACGTAATACAAGTTCATCATTCACATCGTATTTTACTGAAACTTTAGGTGAAAAATCTGAACCATAATCAGAATAATCATCGTAACGACCTGCTAATGTAAACTCTAGGCCTTCCATAACTGGGAATAATGCTTCAAAGTAAGCACTTGTTAAATTACGACCACCACCAGCACTATTACCTGCAGAACCACCTACTTGACCAGCTTCTGATAATGAATCGTACGTATCAGAATAATCTTCTTTACGGTACTCAAGACCAACAACAGCTTGTAGAGTTCCGCCATTCATTTCCATTACGTCAAATGCAGCAGAACCAAACACTTCTTCTTGTTGGAAAGTACCAATTCGCGATGTAGTTACATTCAAGCCGTTTAGTACTTTAGCGTAATTATTACGTTCTTCATCTGTAGTAAAACGTGTGCCAAATGGGTCATTTAGCATGTAATCACCGTTATCAACAGCTGTTCTTGCATTTGAACCCATTAAATAACCACGACCAATTTCATAGGTTTTTGTTTGGTTTTTACGCGCACCAAAATCAACAAAAACATTACCGATTTGCCCTTCAACACTAATCATAAAGTCTGTAGACCAGTTATCAACTTGACTATCACGATTACCTAATGCAGCAAAACGATGACGATATCCAACTTCACGTGCACCTAGACCATCTGAAGGAGCATCATAAAATGGGCTAGCTGGGTTAGTTGGGTTATTTGGGCTATCAGCTGACATGAAAGCACCAACACCTGCGTCATTCAATGTTGGCGCGTAACGACCAAAAGACTTAGTTTTTGATACTAGAGTATGAGACAAGATTCTCCAGTCATCATTAATATCATAATTAGCTTTTAAGAACGCTGATGTGTTTGATGTAGAAGCTTCGTTAGCATTTGTCGCGTTAAAGTTATATGCACAGAAATCATCACCTAGTGAAAAGAAGTTATCGATTCCATCACAAGCGCTAGCTGATAAAATTGAACTTAAGCCACCAGCACTTGGCTCGCCATCAGCACCAATACCATCGTAGCCACTTGGTCTTACCCAGTTTGCGCCAAAGCTTGAAGCACCAGGTTGTACCCATTCGTAAGCATTTTCATAAATAATGTCACGGCTGTTCCAAGAAACACCACCAATTACAGAAGACTTATCGCTTGAAGCACCAAATACTACAGAGCCTTCTTCACGGTCACCACCGTCTTTCGGTAAGCTTACTTCTGAAGCACCGATACGCATTTCAATACCGTTAAAATCTTTTCTGGTAATAATGTTAACTACACCAGCGATAGCGTCAGAACCATATACTGCAGAAGCACCATCAGATAAAATTTCAATGCGCTCAACCGCCGCCATTGGAATTGAGTTCAAATCTTGTGAGTTACCAGTTGAAGGTGACTTAGGTAAGCGACGACCATCAACTAAAATTAGTGAGCGTGAAGCACCTAAACCACGTAAGTTAATTTGCGAAACACCTTGCGCAGAACTACCAGACTGTGGACGAAATGAACCCGCCGAGTTAAAGCTTGTATTACGTAATAAGTCTGAAACAGAAGTTTGTCCTGAAAAGTCAATCGCAGCACGATCGATAACAGTTACAGGTACAGAACCTTCTAGGTCAGTTCTTTTAATACGTGAACCAGTAACAGCGATACGCTCTACTTTTTCTACGCCTTCTTCAGCAGCAATTGAGCTTGCTGAAAATACAGCTGTTGAAGCTGCACCAAAAGCGATTGCTAAGCGAACAGCTTTTGAAACTTGATTATTTAACATTTGATTCTCCCAAGAATACTATTTTATTTTTTATATTTAATCATCTGATTACGAATAAACAATGATTATGCAACCAATGATAATACTATGAGAACAGAAAGGTCAACATAAAATTAACTTTAAGTGACCTGTCATTATCATATATCACACTAAATCACCGCTATTAGTACTGGTCGTTTACAAAAAGTCTTTTGGTAAGTGCGATACAAATTAAAAAATAAAAATAACCCATTGTTTTTAAATTAGTTTACTTCAGTGTTATTTTCGACTGTAGTTTAATTAAAATCATACTTGTTAACTTTCGGCATGTGAATTTTTGTAAACAGTTTATTTAATCAGTTTCACACTTTGATTTTTTACTGATTATTAAGCTTAAAACAAGGTACTTTGGGTTGAGTTTGGCTGTACGCCAAGTGCGCTTAGAATCATATCGGCAACTGGTTCTAGCTGCCGCTGTATATAAAGAGGGTAATTGAGGGTGTTGTTTGCATTGTAAATTTCAGCGCCATTAATAGCATAAACATATTCTATTATTTGGCCGCGCTTTACATCAAAGTCGGGGTTATTCGCTTTATATTTTTTTACTGCTCGCACATGCGGGGGAATATTTTTTACATAGTCACTTAAATTTTGGCCTAAACGTTTACGGTATATAAGTTTTTTATCAAACTCCCCTGCGTATAGTTTTTTAGTGTAGCTTTTTATAATGTTGTTTAATTGCTCTATTTTAAATTGTTGATCAAATAATGTTTTAAAAAGTTCGGTTTGAAACTCTTGTGCAAACTGGGTCCAATCGCTGCGCACGGTTTCCATTCCTTTAAAAATGAGCTGCTTGGCGTTGTTTTTATCAATTTGGCCAACGTAACGTTTTTTTGAGCCTATTTTTTTTCCTCTTATGGTTGGCATAAAAAATGGGCTGTAATGGGTTTCAAACTCTATTTCTAAATAACTGGTCAACGAAAAGCGAGTTTTAACGCTATCAGACCAGCGTTTGTTAATAATTTGCATCACATCATTGCCTATTTCATTACACTGTGTGGCATTTAAGCGCTCATTTACTTTTACAAATATTGAATCTGTGTCGCCATAAATAACCTCATAACCTAGCTCTTCAATCCATTTTCGGGTGGTTTGCATGATTTCGTGCCCCCTTAGTGTAATTGAACTTGAGAGCCTGGGATCGTAAAATCGGCAACCTTTAGAGCCTAATACACCATACAAGCTGTTCATTATTATTTTTATTGCCTGAGAAAGCATTGGCTGGTTGGTGTCTTTAGCTTTTTGGCGAGTACGGGTTAAGTGCTTAATTAATTTGGGTAAATGATGCAGGTCGCGTGAAAAAAGTGCATCGTTAAACCCTGCTACCGCACTTTCGGGAGAGTTTAGCCCTTCTATAAGGCCTAATGGATCAATACAAAAAGTGCGCATAATTGACGGATACAAGCTTTTAAAGTCGAGCACTAATACATTTTCATATAAACCAGGAGTCGACTCCATTACATAACCGCCAGGGCTTTCAAACGATAAGCCATGATCGCCTAAATTAGGTGCAACATAGCCACTGCGATGTAATAAGGGTAAATATAGGTTGGTAAATGCAGCTACCGAGCCGCCCATACGCTCTAGTTCAAGCCCCGTAAGTTGCGTTCTTACTATGGCAAATTCAAATAGCTTTAACTTAACAAAAATTCTATTTACTAATATACAATCTTGGCGGTTATAAGCGGCAAGTGCGAGCTTGTCGTGATTAAATTGACGAATAATTTCGCTAAGGCGATTATCAGCTTGAATTAACTTAGACTCGCCCAGCACTTTATAAGAAATATTAGCTAACGAATAACTGTCAAAATGATAAGTGGCATTTTTTAGTGTATCTATACCATCTATTACGCTGCGCCCAGGTAAAGTAAGCCGGGTGTAATGACCCGTTCTAATTGTTAAAGGTTGTTGATCTCTACCTAAATTAAGCACCAGTCCTAATGCTTCTGCGCGCGCGTTAAGTACGCTAAAATCAAATTCAATTACATTCCAACCTACTATCACATCCGGATCGTTACTAGTAATGTAGCACTGCAGTTTTTGCAGTAAGTTTATTTCATCAACGCACCAGTCAATACTAAATGCGTTACTGTGAGGCTGTGGCTCACCAATCATTAATACGCAATCTAGGCCATTACCAACTAATCCAACCGAGAACAACACGCCTTCTGCGTTACATTCTATATCTAATGAAAGCGACGCGAGCTGTGGCGTATAGTTTGGATTAGCTTTTAGTTTTGCTTGAGTAATTTCGATAAAGCCATTTTTTTGTAGCGCCTCTCCAGTTACCCACACTCCTCCTTTAATAAAGCGCTCCATTAAAAATCGGTCGCTGTGGCGAATATCCCCTTCGTATATATTTATTTGCTCCTCAAGCTGGGCTCTTGCTTTATAAAGGCTACTACTGTCGTTAAAATAGCAGGCTGTGCAGTCAACACCACTAAAGTGGCGCATATTAACCGCTTTAAAACTTACCTTTATTTTGGCTTTGGCTAATAACGTTTGTGCAAGAGGAAGTTGTTGTTGCGCAATAAAAAATACGGCTTGCTGGTTTTCAACAACCACCTTTATAGGCCCAGACTCAGAGCTTAACCAATAACACAAAGTAAGGCCCTGCCTGTTTTTAGACGAGTATTGTTGCCTTGATAAAATAAAGCCCTGATAGATTGCTTGTGTCAATGTCCGATCCCACTTAATATATACACTGTAATTATATACATACTTTAGGTAATCATCACATGCTATCGAGCTCATTAAAAAAAACTATTAGGCAAGTACATCAGCATGTGGCTAATAACCTAAGTGATTACCGCCCGCGTAGCAGCCAAAATTACTTAGTTGCCGAAATAGCAAAAACGCTTGCGGGTGAATATCACAAAAAACAACGTATTTGCGTTATAGAAGCAGGTACAGGCACTGGCAAGTCTCTGGCATATTGTTTAGGCGCTTTGCCACTTGCGCTAGCACAAAAAAAGAAATTAGTTATTTCAACCGCCACAGTTGCGCTGCAAGAGCAGTTAATAGCCAAAGAGTTACCTTTTTTTAAAAAGCACTCAGGGCTTAGTTTTAAGTTTGATTTAGTAAAAGGTCGCCAGCGATATATTTGCGCTCATAAACTACACAATGCGGTTAACGGCGATAGCCAAACACAAATGGAATTTATGCCTACGCTTAGCTCCCCTTTAAGCGTAATGGAAACCAAATGTTTAAATGAGCTTTACACCGCTTATACGACTAAAAAATGGCAAGGCGACAGAGACAGCTGGGCCGACACAGTTCCTGATAAAGTATGGGGATTAATAGCCTGCGATAAACATTCGTGCCAGCGCCAAATGAAAGCGCATCAAACCTGCCCGTTTCAGCTTGCGCGTCAGCAATTAATGCAAATGGATGTACTGGTGATCAACCACTCTTTATTACTTGCAGATTTAGACTTAGGCGGTGGTAAAATTTTACCCGAACCCGACAACACTATTTATGTAATTGATGAAGCACACCACTTAGCACATATTACTCGCGACTTTTCATCAGCGGCGGCGACAATAAAAGGCACCATAGAGTGGCTCGATAAGCTCACTAAATTTAGCGGCAAAATGGCTAAAGTAATAGTGGGTCAAAAGGCGATAGGACAAAACTTTAAGCTTTGCGATAGCATTAACGACGCCAACAAAGATTTAAAAGTAGTACGCGACATTCTCGATAATGCTGACTTTGAATATTCAAAAGATGATACTTACAGGTTCGAAAATGGCGAAATTCCACAGTCACTACACAGTAAAGCCAAAGATATAAGCGAAGCCACGCAAGATGCACTGCGCTGCTTAAGTAAAATGCATGACACGCTAACCCAAGATGTAAGCGACGGCGATATAAAACCCTACGTAGCCGACCCTATTTTAGGCGAGAGCGGGCAATACATAAATCGTTTAGAGCAATTAAATAAGCTGTGGTTTAGCTATGCAAATAAAGGTGAAGGTACACCGCATGCTAGATGGATAAAGCGCCTTGAGTATAAAAACCACCATGACCATTTATTAAGCGACTGCCCTATTGAAGTAGGTTACTACTTAAAAGACAAGCTATGGAGCGAGTGCGCGGGCGCAGTTTTATGCTCGGCTACATTAAGTGCTTTAGGCTCGTTTGATCATTTTGCTTACGAAACAGGCCTGGCCAAAGAGGAAGGCGTTAAATTTATTAAAGTGCCCTCGCCTTTTGACTACCCAAATCAAGCTACTTTGCGTATTCCGGTTTCTAAAATTGAACCAACCGATAAAGCATTTAGCGATCACTTAGCCAATACTCTACCTGAGTATTTAGACACCAAAAAAGCCAACCTAGTATTGTTTGCTTCTTATTGGCAAATGGACCATGTATCAAAGTTTCTTAGAACAAAAGGTTTTAACTTATTAGTACAAGGCGAAATGTCGCGTGAGGCAATGCTTAAATTACATACTAAAAATATTGATGAAGGCAAAGGTAGTATTTTATTTGGCACCCAAAGCCTATCAGAAGGCCTTGATTTACCAGGTAAATACCTAGAAAATCTAATAATTACAAAAATTCCTTTTGCCGTACCCACCTCACCAATTGAAGAAGCGCAAGCCGAGTTTGTACAAAGTAAAGGCGGCAATCCTTTTTTATCAATAACCGTTCCCGATGCGGCAAAGAAATTGGTACAAAGCTGTGGTAGACTGCTGCGTAAAGAAAGCGATGCTGGCTGTATTACTATTCTCGATAGACGCTTGATCACTAAGCGATACGGCAAAGCAATACTCGACTCCTTACCTCCTTTTAAAAGACAGATAGATTATTAATAATGTTTGAACTTGCACTCGATCCAACAACCTGGGCTATTTTATGTGCCGTTGCACTTGCCGCAGGTTTTATTGACGCCATCGCCGGTGGTGGTGGTATGTTAACGGTTCCTGCTTTATTAACAGCAGGCTTACCACCGCATTTAACGCTTGGCACAAATAAATTAGCCGCAAGCTTTGGCTCTTTAACTGCAAGTTATACTTATTATAAAAAAGACTTATTTAACCCTAAGTTTTGGCTAGCCTCTATTTTTGCCACCGCCATTGGCGCATTAATAGGCACTTTAATAGTTGATCATTTAAGTATCGACTTCTTAAATAAATTATTACCTATAATTATAATTGTTGTAGCCTGTTATAGCTTGTTTGGTAGTTTAAGTACCACAGAGGGAAGTGAGCTACCTAAGCTTACCCAAACAATGAAAATAAAGCAGTGGCTACAAGGCTTAAGCTTAGGTTTTTTTGATGGCTTAGCAGGACCAGGTACAGGCACCTTTTGGACCGCCTCAAACGGCATGCTATATAAAATGAACCTACTGCTAAATTGTGGTTTATCGCGCTCAATGAACTTTGTGTCTAACTTTATTTCACTTATTACTTTTGTAGCATTAGGCCATGTTAACTTTTTACTGGGTATTACTATGGGCTTTTTTATCATGCTAGGCGCATGGTTTGGCGCGCATTCAGCAATACGCTTTGGCAGCAAGTTTATTCGCCCAGTATTTAATACTATGGTTATATTATTAGCACTAAAACTTATTTACGAGGCTTACTTTTAATATGCACTCACCCGCTTTTGATAAACTACGCCAACAAGTTGCAACCTTAAAGCAGCAAGCCGAGCAATTTGATAAAGCAAAACTGTTTTCTAAAAACCGTTATATGCAAGCGCAACCAAGCTTATTTGACCGTGCTGTTTTTAGTACTAAAAGTATGAACCTAGCCGACTATGTAGCCGAAATAGAAGACGAAGTATCGTCTTTACCACCAAGTGAGCATCGCCATGCATACACCTACGCACTTGAGCGTATAGCAACACAAGTACAAGCTGTTTTTAATGTTATTAAATCAACCCCTATTTGGATAAAAGAAAATAAAAGTCACTATAAACCACGCCCCAAACAAGCCGTTTATAAACAAGCCGTGCAACAAGTAATACAATCTTCTCATGAGCTTTATGACGAACTTAAACAAAATCACGAGTTTGAACGCCGATTATTGTTAATGATTGAAGAGCGCAAAATGCAAATGGATAAAGCAACCCCGGCTAAAGCACAAAAGCTAAATATGGAAATATTAACAACGCATGCACGCTTAGGGCGCTGTAGAAAAGCGATTTCAGCCACCGAAGAAAAAATACAACGTGTAGAAAAACAACAACTTCGCTAAACACTTTAAGTATGTTTCACAATGCCAATCAAGCCGTTAACTAATTAACCGTTAATAAATAGCTGTAAAGCTATCCCCTCGATTTATACTGTTCCTTGGTATAAACTCAATTAAATGGATTAAAAACGAGCGAGTGGAATATGCAATTACACGAAGATATACATAACTTTTATGAAAAATTTGTTTTAGAAGAAATAATTAATCGCAAACTTAATGAACAGTATACTGATGATGTAATGGCCGATTTTTGCTGTACTGTTTTAAATCAACTGCCTGCGCGCTATATTCGCTCCGACGTAGATATGGCCTATTATTTATCACAAACAGAGCGTATGCATATGCAACAGCGGGTGCAAACAGCCATTGATGTAGCAATTAGCCAAATTGCAAAAAAGAAACCCCAGCATGAGCAATAATCTACAACAAGCACCAACCCATATAAAACTCGCAGTCGATTTAATTATGCTACTAGAGCAACACGACGTTGCTCCTGATGAAGTACTTAAAGCACTCGAAATAGTAAAAATCGACTTCGAAAAAAAGCAGAATAACAGCAACGCATCTTAGTTACCTGCTTATCGTTTTAATAGTTAACTTGAACTATGGTTAAGAGGTTTTCAGTGAAAACAAGAAGAATTCACGCGTCAATAGCTGGCCTATTGCAAGTAAATTCAACGCAGTTAGCGCTGAAAATAGCTGCTTGAGTTAGATTTATTATCCAAAGATCAGGCTAGTTAAGCTTTAGTTTCAATAGGGTAATAACCCAGTTGTGTTGCGTTACTTTTTCGCTTTAGCACTTAAATTATCAATCACATCCTGAGCACTATAGCTGTTATCGTTTGGTTTTATCCCTTTACCCATTTTGATATCAAGCAGCGTATGTACTTCTTTGCGACTATCGTGATTACTAATTTGCACACCCATTTCGTTCACTGGGCGGGTGCGTGTTTCACAGGTAAGCAAACCACAGCTGCGTTCAACCTGCTGGCCACGTGTTGCACTTACTGATGACGTCGGTGCGTGTGATTTAGATTCAACAAAGGTTTCTTTGTTAGTAACCACAAACCAATCATAACCTTGAGCTTGAGTTAGTTCAGCCGCTCTTAACAGTGCATAATCGCCAGCGTCAGCGACGCTGTTTGATACGCTTTTAAATTCAACACGATAGCGGTCATCACTAATTTTTTGCTCGCTATAACCGGTTGAGCCTTTGTTAGCTGGGCGGTAATCGGGTTTTGATGCGCACCCTACCAAGATTAAAATGCCCATTATTAATAATATTGTTTTCATAAAATACCTCATTAGTTATTTTTAATTTTCCATTGCTGAGCAATGGCTTGTTGTTCCTGGTTTGTGTTTAATGGCGCGCCGCTGATCATTTGATCAATTACTTGCTCAAGCGGTTTATTATTAGAAGCCGTTTGATATTGCGAACCATTGTCACTTTTCCCTTGTTGAAACTGCGCTTTTACTTGCCAGCCATCCGCTGTTTTACACGCAATAGCAACATTGCTTTTAGCCGCTGCAGCCACTTCATACTGCCGACAAAGCTCACCTTGTAGATTCGCAAAACTTAAACTTGCTTTAAATGTTGTCCCATCGGCTTGGGTAACTTCATCAGTGCTCAACTGCGTATCTAACGCGGTTGCTATATGTTGTGCCACTAAGCTGGAATTACTTTGCGTTTGAAAATAACTAGTAGTGCCCACACCAAACACAACTGCAATACTGGCGGCAATGGCGAGGTTTTTATTCGCTGCTTGCTTAACCCTTTGCCATGCTGATAACTGCACTAGGTTATTGCTTTGTAGTTTAGCCACGGTTTTAGCCAGCGCCTCACTCAGTGGTTGCTGATCAATTAAACTCGCGTGCTGTTTAAGCAAAGCGTCCACTTCGCTTAATTCCGCTAATCGCATTACTAATTCGTCATCGGTTTCTAACGCTAAGCGTACTTGCTCCATCTCGTTTTCGGGTAACTCAGAATCTAAAAAGGCGCTAAGTGTTTCATCGGTAATTTTCATGCTTGCTCCTCATTAAAGTCTGGTTTTATTAAACTATACAGTGCACTTCGAGCGCGCGACAGTTTACTCATCACACTGCCTATGGGTATATCTAGTACTTGTGCGACCTCTTTATATGCCATGCCTTGCACCGCTACTAAAGACACAATTGCGCGCTGTTCATCGGGGAGAACACCTAGTGCGCTGTTCACTTTTTCAAGCAATTGCTTTTGCTCTAAGGCACTGTGTTCATCTGTGCTTACAGGCTCTTGTAAATGCTCATTCTGTACTGCTTCTTGGCGTACTTTGCGAGAGCGATACTCATCTATCCATACATTACGGCAAACTTTAAACGCCCACTTTGCGGGTTCAACGTCCTCGGGAATGCCTTTAACTAATAATTTTTCAATTGTTATTTGCACTACATCGTCTGCATCTGCTTTACTACCCGT
This sequence comes from Pseudoalteromonas sp. SCQQ13, assembly GCF_015864415.1. NCBI lineage: Bacteria > Pseudomonadati > Pseudomonadota > Gammaproteobacteria > Alteromonadales > Pseudoalteromonadaceae > Pseudoalteromonas > Pseudoalteromonas sp. SCQQ13. The sequence continues at coordinate 87,527 of NZ_JADYXG010000010.1, forward strand.
TAGCGAGTAGGCAAAACGTCTTAACATGGGTAATAGTGTTTGTAGGTTTTTTTGCATTTTTTACTCCTCTATAGAGAGAAGACGATTCAAATAAAAATTTATTCCAAAATAATTGAAATTAATTTTTGCCTCAAACGTTAACTTAGGGTCTGTGACCTTTCTGGATTAAAGTTTATTCAACCTCGAAAAATAAACAGACCCTATTAACGTTTTAATTTATAAGAAGTAACTTTAGCATGAAAATACCTTTCATAATTACAGCCTCTGTTTGTTTTTGTACCAGCTCGGTATTTGCAAACCTAGTACCGGTAGACCAAGCGCTCAAGCATTTAAACTCGATTGAGCAAAGAATTGAGTCAAGCATCAATCGCACTAAGCGCTTACCCGCACTGATCCCACAAACCTCGCTGGACGAACTAAAAGCACAAGTAAACCAACCATTGAGTAACTTACCCAGTGTAATTAATATAAGTATTAACAACCAACATAATATGTTTGTTGACGTAGAGGTAGAAGGTGGCTTTCGTGCTATTCAACACCAATGGTTATTAATGGCTAATGCCGAACAACTCAGTGCGCTAAAAAAACACGATGTGACGATTATTTCAGTTAAAAACTACAGCTCTCTTGGAATGAGTTTAGTACGTTTTAATGTGGCCAAAAACATTGACTCCAAAGCACAATTAGTAAAAAAACTTAACTTAACTGACGCGGCCCTACTGGATCGAAACCATGTATATCAAGCACAAACATCAACGGCTGTATTAACGACAGTCATCGCTCAAACGCCGCAGCCTTTTTGCCAATCTAGCGCCAAAATAGGTATTATCGATAGTGCCATAAACAAGCAGCACCGCGCTTTTACTAACGCAAAAATTATTAATCGTAGCTTTTTACCCGATGGACTTAATTCCCCGATATTACACGGTACTGCGATTGCGGGCTTATTAGTGGGTAGCAGCAATGAGCTCACTCCGCTATTAGGTAATGCATACTTATATAGCGCTGAGGTGTTTTATCGTCAGTCAGAGTTTGCACAAGGGGCGACATTATTTGCCATTGTTGAGGCGTTAGATTGGTTAGCGCATGAAAAAGTTAAGGTGATCAATATGAGCTTAACTGGGCCAGACAATGCTATTTTAAAAACCAGTATCGAAGCGGCGATAAAGCAAAATAGTCTTATCGTTGCCGCAGCAGGAAACGAAGGCCCTGCGGCTAAGCCGCTCTTCCCTGCGGCGTATCATAGCGTTATTGCAGTTAGTGCTATCGATAACAATAACCAGCTTTATCGTTGGTCTAATAATGGTGACTATATTGACTTTAGTGCACTGGGGGTAAATGTATTTACCGCTTTAGGCAATGGTGAATTTGGCAAGGAGTCGGGGACTTCAATGGCAGCCCCTCATGTGAGTGCTGCGCTGAGTTGCTTACTGGTAAAACATAAAAACAACAAAACCAAAGCGCTTGATGAACTAACCTCGCTTGCTCACGATCTCGGTGAGCAAGGTAAAGATAGTCGGTTTGGCTATGGGGCAATTTATCGCCCTAAAAGTGCACTTTAATAGATGCAGAGACAATACTTTGCGTATAAGTGTTACTATTTTGCTTAGATTCATAGTCACCGTACTCGGCTTCTGTGACTAACATTATATGTTTAAACAAGTCGAGATGCCAAAACACGTTAACAACATTTCTATGCTCATCGCGCGAAGGAAGCGCCTCAAGTACTTCATTACTCGTTTGCTCTTCGTAATTTTTATTTTGATAGCGCCAGCCCAAGCCCACTTTATTACTTAAATTAAGTGCGGTAAATTTGTGCGTTATTTTTGTGTTAAAGGTATAGCCGCTAAAATCGAATTGACTGTCTTGTGCATCCTCTTTATCAGCGGCTATTGATGCCATTAGCATGGTCTGCCCGTCGTTTATAAAGTTATACAAGCCAATATCAGCCCCTACACCATCGGCATCACGCGCTGTTGCACTGGCAAAGCGTTTGGTTTTATTTTTCACACTCATTCTTAAGTAAGTTTGCGGTGATAAAAATCGCCCATAATAGGCACTTACTTGGTTAAAATGTAAAAAGGTATCGCCAGCCACATTGGCTTTAGCGCCATCGTAGCGTAGCCCTAGCTCATTACTATTAAAGCTATAGCTCCCATCTACCCCATATTGATGTAAGTCTAAATCGTACTGATCAAACTCGTCATAATTTTGCTGCTCAAAGCGATAACTTGACGTTAGCTTTACAGCTTTAGACACTTGCCATTTTGCAGTGGCGCCAGTCGAAATTTTAACGCCGCTATCGCTTTTTGATGAAATATCATCGAGTTCTTGTACTGACAATGCCGAGTTATTTAATACTCCCACCGCAGCATCGGCGGATACATCAAAACTACTTTTTGGCGCTATGGCTGTTGTTTCAGCAAAGCTGGCTTGAGTGCTAAATACGCATAATGTGGCTGTAATAATTGCTTTCATAGTGATCTCCAACACGCCGAGTAGGTTGCCCTACTCGGCTTTAATAATGTATTAAAGGCCTAGGTCTAAATCGTTGGTAATATTAGTAACCACTTCGCTTGCTGTACTCAGTGCTACATCGTTACTTATTTGCTCTGACACCGCTGAGCTAACTTGCCCACTAACACTTTGCTGTACCGTAGCTTGCAACGAACTCACGGTACTGTCTTGTACACTGCTCATTAAAGACTGCTGAACGCTGCCTACAACCTCAGTGCTTGCGTCAATCCCATTGCCTAATTGCAGCGCAGAATTTACGGTATTTGTAAGTGTTAGCTGGTTTGTTAATTGTGCTGAATTAAGCGTATTTTCTGCTGCAGCTTGCGTTACTGCAGCTTTTGCATGACTAACATTTGATACCAGCGCGGTGTCTGGCGTTGTAGGTTTAACATCTTCAGCGTTTTCAGTCTGCGTTGATGTTACATTTAATAATGAAGATTGGCTCAGCCCACCGGTTAAATTAGCGGCTGAACGAGTTAGCTGTGCTGTGGTGTTTAACGCGGTGTTGGTAGTCGCATCTAATGAAGCAGCCGATGATCTGAATGAAGTGTTAAGCGCCGAGCTTGTAGCTGCAACCAGTGAATTTGCACTATTTTCGGTATCACTTTGCCCATCTGCGGTTGTTTCTGACTTTGAAGCGGTTACGCTCGTCTCGTTCGATATGTTAGTGTCATTACTGCCTCTGGCATTTACACCATTTTGAGCCATTTTCACTGACGTTGCTGTTTGTTGCTCTGCCGACGTTGACTGAGTGATGTCAACTGCAGCTGCATGCGCCGTAGTTACAAAAGCACAAGCACCACTTAACATCATTACGCTTACAATTTTATTTAGTTTAGTCATCATCTTTTCCTCTAGTTTGTCGGATTGACATATAGAAGACGGATGAATTATTGGTTTATTCCAAAATAAAATAAAAACTTTAAACTTAATTTAAAATTAAGTGCTTTTTAAAAACTTGAATTAAAATTAAGCAGCGAGAGTATTTATGACAAAGCGGCTAGAGAACAAGCAACTGCAATTAAAGTTAAAAAACACGGTAAATACCTTCCCTGTATTTACCTATGTGCTATTGGTGCTTGTTGAATAAGGAGTAACAACTGCGCTGTGGCGGTTGCATCGGCAAGCGCTCGGTGATGGCTGGTTAAGTTTAAATTAAAGTGCTTTGACAAATTACCCAACGAGTACGACTTTAAGCCCGCAAAGGCTTTACGCGATTCCACCACAGTGCACAACTTGGGCATTTTAAAAGGCACCTTTGCCATTTCGCATTCTTTTTTAATAAACCCGTAGTCAAAGTTAACATTGTGCGCAACAAAAATGCTTCCCGCTAATTTAGCCATTAAAGATTTTACTATATCTGCAAATACTGGCGCATTACTTACCATGCTATCGCTAATACCGGTTAACGACGTGATAAACCCAGGTATATGTCGCTGTGGGTTAACTAAAGTAGTCCAGGTATCGATTACTTTGCCATGCTGTACTTTAACTAAGCCAATTTCGGTTATTTTGTTACCGCCTTTTAATGCGCCTGTCGTTTCTAAATCAACTACGCTGTAAATGCGGTTGGGATCTATAAACCATTTAACAACGGCTATATGTACCTCAAAACCACTGCTCTTTAAGTTATCTATAGTCGTTAATTGATTTCGCCTTAGCTTGTCGCCTGGGGCTTTTACTTCTTCAAAATGTACTTTGCCGTTATGGATAACCATTAAGTCGGGGTAGCCGTCTTTTAGCTGTAAATAATGTTTACTCATATTAGTTAAGTGAGTAATTAACGCCTCAATTGGGCTATTTAAAATCAGCGCTTCTAGTGGTTGTAATAACTCGTTATGCCATTTAAATAAACCGTTAGGTTGATCAAAGTATTGCGCTGCATTTTTACATACTAATTTAAGTAATGCCTGAGGTGTTTGGCACTGTGCTAAGCGCTCATTTATTTGCGCTGGTTGCGCTGCATAAAAATTACCAAGCCTTAATACTTGCGGATAAGGGGTATCAATAAATAATTCGTGCCAAAATACTAAACCAAACAAACTTTGCCACAATGTGTTTTCGGTATTAAATACCTGCATACCTTGGCCAGTGTAATAATCGTTTACGCCTTGCTCTACTTCACCTCGGTATAATTCGTCAATTTCGAGTACGCACTGAGTGTCAGCAAGCATAGTGCTTAAACGCGAACGCGTTTGCTTATTAAATTTACGCATTAAAAAGTCGTCAGCAAAGTACAGTAAATCATCCGTTAGCGGATTTTCAATAATGGCTTCTAAGCGTGTTTTTACCCACTGTTTATTACCAAGCCTGTATTGCTCTCTTATTTGAATTTCGTGTGCTTCGCTATCATCAACACACCCTTCAAGTAAACTAAAAGCAAGTTCGCTATTGGTGTTTTTTAACTGTTTAAAAAGCTGTACTAATAACTTATTTTTAAGCGCAACAGCTATTGCACCATACGCAGCTTGCACTAGAACCTGCAGCGCTAAAGCAACGTAATCGTTCTCATCGGTTATATTTTTAAATGCTAATCGGTAACGGTTTAATAAATAGTTTGATTGCGCCTCGGCCTTCGTTTCAAAGCGCGATAAGCTCTCGCTATGCCCTTCACGCGTAGCGGTTAAACCTAAGTCTCGCATTACAAAACGGTTTTGATGATTCACATCACCACTGCTTAGTTTACCTGCAAATAAAAATTCAAAATACTCGTAATAATCGCTGCGGTTATTAATTACATACTGGCTATAAAGCGGTGCAAGCTCGTGCGGGCAGCTTTTAAAAAACTCACGGGCACTATCCACCAGCGCGCCTTTAGCGGCGCTCTTTTTATAGCTTATTTGTTCGTCGTAATTACTTAGTAACTCTAGTAAAGCAGGTTTGGTTAAGTGCGCCAAAAGCTGTGAATAATGCTGCTCGTTCGGCTCAAATAAAATACCTGCTTTTTTTAGCGTATAAATAGCCTGATGCGGCGAGGTTATTTCTTCATAAGTGAGGGACTGCGCTTGTACTAAATAGGGTTTGCGCGAATACACGCGCGCCAACATACACTGGCTTTGCTCATCAAGCTGATTAATTTTATTAATAAATTCGCTGTGCTTGGGCTCAAGTAAATGCATACATTTACTTGTTACAAACTCAATAAGCTCTCTAAAATGCGCTAAATAGTATTTTGCTGGTAATTCTTTTTTCATAACATTGCCATAGCTGTATATAAAAACAGTATCTAGCATTTATGCTTATTATTCAATCTTAAAGTTGTAATCAGTAATGCTTTGAGTTATCAGGCGTTAATTAGGATAAGATTTAGCACCATTAATAGTGCTAATAATATTATTTCTTACGCTAATTATGATGCTGCAGCCCTTGCTGTGGCCGCCAGTGCGCAGTGGATTGCTAACTTTGCAATTACTATGACCTTCCCTATTATGCTTGCCAATATAGGCCTTGCCGGTGCTTACGGGTTTTATGCGTTATCGGCACTTATAAGCCTATTTTTTGTTGTTAAATATATTAAAGAAACGCGCGGTAAGACGCTCGAATCTATGTGATTTTTAAAAGCGGTGATATTAGTCGCCGCTTTGCCTTTGCACACAATAGCGCCATTTAATAATGGCGATTTAAATAACCTAAAGGTTAAATAGCAATCTATGCTCATTTATTTTAACTTTATAGCCATAGCCATTGTTCTATTACCTTTTATTATAAGTAATCTATTTAAATTCCTTTTTAGAATATCAAAAGTTAGCTATTGTCCGCCAATTCCAACTTTATGTGTCTACCAAAATGAAAAAACAGTTAATATCAGGCTTAGCTTTAACGTGCGCGTTGGGCTCATTTAGTACATTTGCTACGAATGGTTATTTTACTCACGGCTACGGCATGACCCACAAAGGTATGGCTGGCGCAGGTGTAGCGCTGTCAGAAGAGCTAATGTCTGGCGCTAATAATCCAGCAACCTTTTTACCAAACGGAACACAGCTATCTCTGGGCTTAGAGCTTTTTTCTCCTGAGCGAAAATACACTGCATCAAAAGTAGATACTTTTTACCCTGGCGCATTTTATCTTGCAGCAAAAACACAAAAAAGCGACAACACCGTGTTTGCAATTCCAGAATTTGCTATTGGTCATCAATTAAATGAAAAAGTAAATATTGGTTTATTAGTGTATGGCAACGGCGGTATGAATACCGAGTACAGCGCAGAGTCCGCTCCTGAAGGCACCTTTTACGCTGGTACGGCAGGCGTTGATTTAAAGCAACTCTTTATTAGCCCAACCTTAAGCTATAAGTTGAATGAACAAACACGCCTTGGTGTATCCCCCATTTACGTGGTGCAACAGTTTGAAGCACAAGGGCTTGAAAACTTTGCTCCTTTTTCGCAATCACCAGAAGCGCTTACTAATAATGGCACAGATACAAGTACAGGGTTTGGTGTTCAATTAGGTATAAGCCATGCAATTAACTCATCGCTTAGTTTAGGCGCAAGTTACCGCTCAGCAGTGTCGATGGAAGAGTTTGATAGCTATAAAGGTTTGTTTGCAGAGCAAGGCGGATTTGATCTGCCAAGTTCATTTCAACTTGGTGCAGCTTATCAGCTTACACCTAGTAATCAGGTGGTATTTGATTGGCAAAAAATCAATTACAGCGAAGTAAAAAGTATTGCAAATCCAATCAATAACTTAATGTCAGCGCCTTTAGGAGCTAACGCCGGCGCTGGATTTGGCTGGAACGATATGACTATTTATAAGCTTGGTTATCAGTGGCAGCGTACACCGCAACAAAAAATTCGTTTTGGGGTGTCTTACACCGAGCAACCTATTCCTTCGTCCCAAGTTATATTAAATATTTTAGCGCCGGGCGTTCAAGAGTGGCATTTTACAACGGGCTTTAGCCATTCTTTTACCAACAAGGTACAATTAAACGCTATGGCTTTTTATTCGCCTGCAAAAAAAGTAACGGGTGCTAACTACTTAGCGCCAAATCAGCAAGTATCAATCGAAATGAAACAAACCGGTTTAGGTGTTTCTATTGTTTGGGAAATTTAAAAAATGGTAACAGAATTCACCCCAGTGTCGGCTGCAATAGGCGGTGCATTAATAGGTATAGCGTGTACGTTATTACTGGTTTTATACGGAAAAATTGCAGGCATATCGGGCATTGTTAAGTCTGTATTTGCTAAAGCAAATTCGGGCTCTCGTTGGCAGTTATACTTTATTTTAGGGTTGTTGTTAGCAGGTGTAGCTGTAAGAGTATTTGCCCCTTCTTTATTAGAAGCCGAATTACAGTTGTCGCCTTGGCTTATTATTGTTGCGGGGCTTTTAGTTGGCGTAGGTACAACTTTAGCTAATGGATGTACAAGTGGCCATGGCGTGTGCGGCATGTCGCGTTTTTCTACCCGCTCTTGGGTTGCAACGTGTACATTTATGCTCGTCGCCATTATTACAGCAAACCTGGTAGGATAAGTAATGAAAGCAATTATGATGGTTGTTATAGGCTTTATATTTGGCTTAGGGCTTATTATTAGCGGTATGACAAACCCCGCTAAAGTAATTAACTTTCTTACCTACGGGAACCAATGGGACGCAAGTTTAATTATAGTGATGGCTGTTGCCATGCTAATAATGATGCTTACGTGGTTATGGGTTGCAAAAAAAGAGAAGCCACTCCTTTCAGGATCATTTAACTTAAGTGATTTGAAAAAAGTTGATGCGCGCTTAATTACTGGCTCAATACTCTTTGGTTTAGGCTGGGGTTTAAGTGGCATATGCCCAGGCCCTGGCTTGGTTCAATTAGTGTCTTTTAAAGTGGAATTTTTGTTGTTTTTTGCGGCCGTGCTAGGCGGTATGTGGCTAACTAAAAAGCTTACTTAAGTTTGATTTTAGAGGCTGTTTAAGTAACCCATTAATACCAGGTGTTAATGGATTACTTAAAGGTAATTAGCCAGCACTTATTATCCGAATTTAGGCCTTTTAATACTCAAGACTAAGTGGCTAATTAATTGTGTAGAGTAGCGCTAAAAAAACGCCCCTAAAAGGAGCGTTTAATTAAACCCAAAACAGATTAACTGTATGGATTGGTGCAATTTGGGATTATATTTATTAGGCTTTTTTCATACTGCCTTGCTCTTCAAGGCGAATATGCCAGCTAAACGCTTCTTCTAATAAATGAGGTGTGTGTCCGCCTCGCTTACAAGCGCGCTCATAGTAATCTAGCATGGCGTCACGGTAATCTGGGTGCACACAGTGCTTAATAACTTGTACAGCACGTTCACGTGGCGCTAAGCCGCGTAAATCGGCTAAGCCTTGCTCGGTTACTAATATATCAACGTCATGTTCGTTATGGTCAACGTGGCTTACCATAGGTACTACACTCGAAATAGCGCCATCTTTAGCAATCGACTTAGTAACAAATATCGCTAAATGCGCATTACGTGCAAAGTCACCCGAGCCGCCAATACCATTCATCATGCGAGTACCACAAACGTGGGTTGAGTTTACGTTACCGTACATATCAAACTCAAGCGCAGTATTAATGGCAATGATCCCTAAACGGCGTACTATTTCAGGGTGATTCGACACTTCTTGCGGACGTAACACTAACTTATCTTTATATTCTGATAGGTTATTAAATACTTTTGCATTACAACGCTCTGATAAAACAATTGAACTGCCTGAAGCAAATTTAAGTTTACCGGCATCAATTAAATCAAAGGTCGAATCTTGTAATACTTCTGAGTACATTGTTAAATCTTCAAAATCAGAATCTAACAATCCCATCATTACCGCGTTAGCAATATTACCAATACCTGCTTGTAATGGCCCTAGGTTTTCTGCCATACGCTTTTGTGCTACTTCTTCTTTAAAAAAGCTCACTAAGTGGCTGGCAATAGCCGCTGTATCTACGTCAGGGTCGGTAACTGTTGAAAACGAATCGCTCTGATTAGTAAAAACAATGCCAACAATTTTAGCAGGATCAATTGGAATAGCCGTGCTACCAATACGATCATCTACTTTAGTTAAAGGAATTGGTTGGCGCACAGGGCGATACGAAGGAATATATATGTCATGCAAGCCTTCAAGTTCAGGGCTGTGCAACATATTTATTTCAATAATCACTTCTTTAGCAAAAATAGCAAAGCTTGCAGAGTTTCCTACCGAAGTAGTAGGCACAATATGGCCTTCTTCAGTAATGGCTACCGCTTCAATAACCGCCACATCAGGCATAGTTAATTGATGATTACGCAACTGCTCAACGGTTTCTGATAAATGCTGATCAATAAACATTACTTCGCCGTTATTAATCGCTTTACGTAATGTGCTATCTACTTGAAAAGGCATACGGCGGGCTAGCACACCCGCTTCTGTAAGTAGTTTATCTAAATCATTACCTAACGACGCACCGGTCATTAGGTTTATTTTCATTGGGTTATTTTTAACACGCTCAACCAGTGCTCTTGGCACGGCTTTAGCTTCACCGGCACGAGTAAAGCCACTCATGCCTACTGTCATTCCATCTTTAATAAATTGGCTAGCTTGTTCTGCTGACATTACTTTTTGGTGCAGATTGCTATTGCGGATACGTTCTAACTGCATACTACTGAGCCCCTTTTTAATTTGGCGTTATTTTAAGTATTACAGCGCACTTCGCAATCTAGACTTAGGTCGCATTTACTAAATTAAGTTACGCAAACACAGAATAAAGTGCCTTGGTGGTAGCAATCTACTTTAATGTACGAACATTTATATAAATTTAATATGCTGATATAGCGTAAGTTTTAAGTGAGTATTTAAAGTATGGGATTAAAATTAGAAAAAAGTAGAATAATGAGAGAGAAATAAATTGAATAAAATGTAGTTTAAAAATTGGCTTAATTATAAGTAATTAGTTTATACACCCAATGTCGTTTGAAGTATAAGGTGACACAGAATTCTGAACGCCCTCTAGCTTTATGATGCGAGATTTCTTTAGAGTAATTTTTTTACTAATATCCTTGTCTTCTCAACGTCAAATGCTCTAGCGGCATATCCTTGTGTGAGTAAATTTTGTGATAAATATTCATCAAACTTATCAATGGCCTTTTCTGAGATAACTTCAGCTAAATCAATTGCTGATATTGTTTCGTTATTTTGAAAGCTTTTAAGCGCATCAATAACATCTTCTACTAAAGCATTTTCAACCTCTATCACCCCTGCAAATGCGCCAGCACCAAAACCTTTGTTAATAAGTACAGCAACAAGTGTATTTAAAACTTTATCTCCGGCCCAAGGCAGAATAACTACTATATTGCCATGCTGTATAAAATGCGTACTATCAAGTTTTGCTGTTTGAAAAAAACCTGCTGCTTCTTTGAAAAGTGATTGAGCAACCTCATCACCAAACTCAATTTTTTGTTCGCCAACTTGAATTCTGTAATCTCCTTCTCTCAATATTGTCAGCATCTCTTGCCTTACTACATCATGTACAGCCATCCCTGTACCACCGAACTTAGGTGGTTTCCCGCCTTTTGCATGCTGTACTGAAATCACTTTTTTGTCAGCATCAACCAACTCAACAACCCAACGCTTGCCAGCAAATATAATATGTTGCCCTTCTAAAATTAGGCTGTCTATGGGCAATGTCCCTAGTGTTTTACTACCAGTCACTATTCTAAATTCTTCAGGGGTTTTAAACACCGCATAAAACGTATAATGATTTGTTACTTTTTCACCCATGTGGCCTAAAACAAGTTCACCACTCCCTAACTGAGTAATAAGCTCTACTTTTCCCATGTGAGACAGCAAACCTTTAAAGTGGGTAATACTAACCTGCTGAAACGGCCCATCTTTGCACAGTAATACGTAGATTTGATCTGCTCTTATACCACCCCATTGCGCGATGAGCGCTAAGACTTGATGTAGTAATGTCGAAAAGTGATAAAGCGAAGTGTCTGCGGGTTCGTACCACTTGCTTGCAACCAGTAACCGTATCATCGCCAGCGATTGAACTAATTCAAGCCGAAGTTTATCTGCAATATTTGATTGCTCTGTAAGGTCGGCCTCTGTTATCAGCATTCGCAAAACACTAGCGCCACCACGCCTGCCTGAACGACCCATTCGCTGCCGTAAGCTTGCAATAGAATGTGGCGCAGTAACTTGCACAACAGAGTTAACTTTACCTATATCAATGCCTAACTCCAAAGTCATAGTACATATTGCTGTTGTTGGAATTTGATCTTGCTGAAGCCGAGCTTCAAGTGTTTCTCGCATTTCTTTGGCTAACGAGCCGTGATGTGGAAAAAACTCGTTAGGCACAATGTTGCTCTCACACATCTCTGCAAGAGTAGTTGCAATGCTTTCGGTGCGGCTTCTGCTGTTGGCAAATACTAGGTGGTTTCCACCACGGCAAAGGCCATATAAATCGTTACATACTCTTTGCTCCGCAGTAAGCGTCTCATCTGTTACTACAGCGCTTTCAATGTATCCTTTCACTTGCATTTTTAACGATGATGAAGACTGCGTTTGCTTTATTATTTTACAAGGTAGTGATTTATTTGGTCTTAAAGATGCTGGGACACTTTCTAGGTCACCTAAAGTGGCACTTAAAGCCGTTCTGGGTATTGGCGAGTTTACGCGGCCAAGCAGATGCTCTAAGCGGTGCAGTAAACTCAACAAGTGATGGCCACGCTCAGTACCAATAAATGCGTGAAATTCGTCTATAACTATATGCTTTAAATTCTGAAAAGCAGATTTTACCCAACCACTGTCTCTTATTAATAATGACTCTAGGGACTCAGGCGTTATTAACACCATGCCGGATGGATTTCGTTTCAGCTTATTTTTTCGACCTTGCGAGCTATCACCATGCCAAGGTGTAACTTGTATGCCTAATAAATCTGACAAGCTTTCGAGTCTTCGGTCTTGATCGTTTATTAACGCCTTTAGCGGGCTGATATATAAAATGCCCACACCGCTTACTTCATCTGCGATACTACTTATTGCAGGTAAAAAAAATGCTTCCGTTTTACCTGCGGCAGTAGAGGCACTAATAAGCACATCAGTATTGCCTGAGAGGATAGGATCAATTGCTAAACATTGTATCTCTCTAAGTCGATCCCAACCTTGTTTAAAAATCCACTGCTGAATGCGAAAATCGAGCTTTTCGTGTGCGTTGATCATAATTTAAAGTCAGCTAGCTCATCGTCTTCAGATTCAATATCTAACTCTACATCGGAAGGTTTTTCCTGTGCTATATTAACATTTTCTATTAAGCTGTCCCACGAAATGTTTGGATTTTGATCAATCACGGCAAGCATATCTAAAAACGCTTTGATCGTATTTCTTGGTGTTCTGAAGTAAGCGTCTCCAATTGTTTTACTGCAATGGACTAAAAATGCTTTTAGGGACTCGTCAGGCACTAAATATAACGATTCATCCCCTGATGCGAAAACATGTCTAAGGTTTTTAAGTAATATGAATAACTCTTCTGGCGTTAAACTTGCCAAATGTAATGCTGGAGATGAGTAATCAATAACACCAGCTTGTTTTGCAAATGTATTGCCAGCTAAGCGAGATTGCAGCGCTTCATAACTATATAAGCCTTTTCTTGGATCAAGTAAAAACTCAGGTGTACCACCCAGTAAAAACCCTAAGTACTCAGCCGATCCTTGTAAGCAGTCGTTGAGTATTCTTAGAATTTGCTCGTAATTTGATAATCGTGCTTGGGTGCTATTGAGTTTGTATAAATTTACCATTTCATCGAGGTTAACTAATAACCCTTCGTAGCCAGCTTGCCTTACAAATAAGCTCATAAGCTTTAGAGAGTCATAAAACGATGCATCTGAAATAATACTTCTGATACCAAGATCTTTGCGAGCATCTGTTTTTGTAGCATATTCTGCTCTTAACCATTTTACAGCGTTGTTTTTAAGTTGCTCGTTATCTGTTTCATGGCCTGTCCAGTATGCTTCGATAACTTTTGCAAAGTCGTAACCACCTACAAGCTCAGAGAGTGACGCGAGCCTTTCGTGGATCACTGTGGTTATTTCCTTGCTTGTATTATCAGCTTCTTTTCGTGCTTCGGTAATAAACTTTTCAACCACACTGGTCAATGCATTACCATCAGGCTTATTACGAGTAGACATGTTTCTCATTAACTCAGAATACAAGTTTCTGGCTTGTCCTGATGATGCATGAATACGACGGTCGGGAGATAAATCCGCATTAACAGTAACTAGCTTTCGCTCTAATGCTATCGCTCTTACAACACTTAAAAAGAATGTTTTACCTGATCCATATTCACCAATAATTAACCGAAAAGCAGAGCCGCCCTCTGTCACTCTGTCGATATCTTTAATGAGCGCCTTAAGTTCATTACCACGGCCTACTTGTATATGCTGTATGCCGACTTTTGGGGTAACACCCGATTTAAGAGACTGTATAATTGCATCGCGCTCTTTTGCTCTAATTTTTTTTGCTGCCATTGTTATAACTCCCTTATCTCTTCGACTATTTCTTCATCAATGTATATGTCACCATCGTCTTCGATTACTGGTGCATCCACTAAATCAAATGACCAGTCATTGATGGTTTCTATAGCACCATCGACCATTAATTTTAGCTCACTACACATTTGGGCTACCTCTTCGCGACCCCATTGCGCTTTAGCACATAGCTTTTCAAACAACTGGCTATGAGCCAGATCTAATCCATCAACTTCGTTTGTCAGCTCTGAGACTTCAATATAATCGCTTTCATCTTCACCTGAGATAAAGATCTGTTCCAACATATTTTTTGCTTCTGTTGTTTGGCTTTCATGAAGGGCTAATATTGTTTCATCTAAGCTAAATTCTGATGAGTTTTGATTACTTAGTGCTGGTTGGTGACTACTTGTAGTAAGCTGATGAATATCACTCGTAACAGACTCTTTATTCAACCCTAAATTTGTGTAGAGTTTTTCGATTTGCTTTACTTCTTTGTTATCAACATTGCCATCAGCGAGCGCAATAGACAGAATAAACCGTTTCACAAATTCTATTTCTTTTACACCTAAATTATTAAGTCTATTTTTTAACCCCGTATTATCTGATGGTGTAACTAATCGCCATGTAAGATAAGCCTTTAGAGATCGCTTTTCTGTATCCGTTAATTTTTCATCATGAGCAATTAGCTTTTCTAACTCTGAACTTTCTGACTCATCTACAATTCCATCTATATTTGCAACCATAGCACCTAAGCGCAGTGCGACACCGACTTGATTAAACGCATAGCTAGGGACGAACTCTTCCCCATGACCTGGATAAAATAATACAAGTTTGCCATCTAATTTAGGTTTTGTATGGTGATAACGTAAGTCAGGCGCAATACCAATATCAGCAAAGCTAGCTAAGTTATAAATGAGCTCACCTTCTTTCTTATTTATCGCTTTTGGTGCTGGTAAGTCTGTTTGCAACCAAAAATCAGCTACATTTGTTACCCCATCATGTTCTAAAATGATAGTTTGGGCCCACGTTTTAAACTTTTCGATTAATGGTGATGGTTGGCTATTAGCGATGGCACGAGGCAACAGTATTAATGCAGCTAAATCATCTTTGCTTGTATTAGTCTTAGCTAAATAACGGCTATAGCTAGCTAGTTCCTCAGTGACCATATCTGCTATTGGAATAAGCTTTTTTATAGGTGCTTTTAATATGCTCGGGTCAGGCAAACCGTCGAGTAAAATTTTAACGCTAAGGATGCCACCACTGGCAGCAAAGTACTCAGCGTTTAATTTAGTTTTATTTACTTTTACTTGCATCCCTTCTGGGAATTTTTGCTTGTAGTAAAGTTTGAAAAGTGAATCAAACTCTACATCGCAGCGTCTAGCTGCTGTTTTTAGATTGTATTGGTCTGTATTTTTAATCCACTCAAGTGCTAGTTCATCACTCACTCTTTCTGTGGCAACAACTTGCTCTGAAAGACGTAATTTAAAAAGTAGTGAATGACGCGTCTTCGGTAATATATGTTTTTTACTTTTAAATAATTCAGGTTTAAGTAAATACATAAATTCCAAAAAGTTTGCTGAGTAACCAGCAAAAGAACGATTTGAAATAAACACCTTGTGCAAACGCAGTACTTCATAAAAAATGTCTTCAAATTGTTCATCTCCAACTTTATCAACTTGACCATTTTCAATAACAAATCTTTCAAGTCCATAAAAGTACAAAAACACGAATCCTACTGGGGTATTGGCCGCGCTTCTGTCGGTTGCTAACCAGTCAAGGTAGGCTCCTCTACACTGTCTAGAAAGCCTGTTATAACTCGGCCAGTAACCAAGTGAATCATCTGTATAATAACCTAGCTGATGCCCCAAAGGGGTTGATGCGGGTAAAATTGGGTTTAATAATGCAGGCTCAGAGTCATAACCTCGAAGAGACTCCATTTTTTCACCTAAGTAAATAAATCCTCTTAGCTTGCGCTTGTGTATAATAGTTTCTTTCTTCTTATCAAGCCATTGGGCTTTTCTTGTACTTTTAATGTTTGCATTTTGAGGTTCTGTGCTCTCAAAAATATTAAATGTAGCAAAATCGTCCTCAGAATGTGTTGCACTATGGGCACTCTCTATAATTGGCGTAGGTTTATTAACAGCAGTGGTGTGAGTTTTTGGATTAGTCTGCTTTGCTGTGGTTAATTCAGTAGCTTGTTCGTGTAACTCAACACTAACTGATGCTTTTGTAGTTGTAATAGGAGCTATCGAGCTAGTTACGTCACTCGAAGGTCTAGATAAAGAAGGCTTAGATAAAGAATGTTTAGAAGCAGCCGCATCACGAGTTTCTTTTATATTTTGACTCGGGTTACCTAGCACTCTAGGCTTTGTTTTTTTTGAATCTGAGCGTGAACTTGTAATTAACCAAATTATCAATATAACAACTGCAATTATAAAAACGAATTCCATGCAACATCCCTTTAAAAATGGTTGGCACCATTTTGTTATTTAAAACTCCATCTACTACTAACATACCACTAAAAAATTCATAAATGTATAGTACTGTTGCTAAGTAATTTCAATTATTCTTAAGCAAACAATAAAACCGTCTTTAATAAAGCTTACTATGTATAGCAATTCAAACTGTTACTCGGGATTAACTTGATCACCCGTAGTAAAATGTCAAACTTACAGAATTCAAAGGCTAAACTGAACTTGGTTCATAATTAAAAAGTTGCCGCAGGTGGAGTACCAGCAAGAATTAAAGGCTCAAAACATGTAATACATAAAATACTACCTAACCCTTCAGGCTCTCTCAAAAAACGTCTAAGCTTGAATAGTTTTGCTTCATCTAAAGATAGAATTTTATTAGAGGTGTAGTTTTTCCCTCATCAGGTAAAAACACTTTGGAAACTGTAGACATAAATTAAGCTTTTAATTCCATTTAAATGATCATACTTAAGACAGCTAATTTAAAAATCAGAATATGGTTAAGCAAGCTTTAATAGCTTTATTTAAAAAGGATATGTTTATGAAGTATATTAAATTAAATTTGTAACACCCAAATGAGGAATTTGGGTGGCAGTCTTACCAGCCACATCTCGGCACACACGTCACAAACTGTGGCTGCTCCCTTCCGGGCCTGACCAGGTTCGCCTGCTAGTGTTGCGAGAGGACCAATAAGACTACCATTGAGGGCCTTGGTTGGCGCGGGAGGGATTATCTCTACTTTTGCTACGTTATTCAAGGGATAATCGAAAAAGAAAGTGCGATTGCATACTTCATATACAATCGCGGCCTTTTAAACTGTTTTATGTTTACTATTTGCTCTCTAACTGCGCTTTAATATTACGCAGTGCCGCTTTTACTTTTTTCATGTTCTCTGGGCCCATACGTAAAAGCTGTTTTTGTGCAGCGGGTAATTGCTCCCACTCTGCAAATGCATATTGGTAGGTTACTGAATCGCGCAGTAATGGTAAGTTACCTTCTGGCTCTGGTGTATCGAGTAATAAGTCGATTGCATCTTCAAGCGTTTGCGTAAACTCATTATCGCCGTAACCAATTTCTGTATAGGCATTATTAATAAGCGGTTTATATTCTTCAAATAAACGCACGGCTTGGGCGGCGCTCATACTAGTAAATATTTTTACATACGGGGTGTAACGTTCATAACTATTAGGATCGATAGTTAAAATATCACCTTCTGTGACACTAAATTTTTCTTCTGGCTTTATTACTGGTGTATGTTTTGTAGCAACTTTGCCCTTTGCTAAATTATCAACAAACACGACACCACGGCGAATAACATCATCGGTAATCATTAGCTTCATTACCGAATCACTTAAGTATTCATCCATTTTTGCCACAACGACTGCATCACTTTCATCAAGTGGTGGTAATTGCACGGCTGCTGGCTCGGCATCACGCTGCGCTGGCATTTCATAATCTTGCGGTTTATCTGGCAATACTGATGGAACATCTAAAACAGGATCATTCTCTGGCTTTAACTCCATCATAGGCTGCTCTACTGGTGCTGGCTCAACCTCAGTAAGCACTTCTGCTTCGTTGCTTGGCTTAAGCAATACAAATGCAGCGGCGCATACGAGTACCACTAAAATAATAATGGCAAAAAGTAGATTGTTATTAGGTGGACGTTTTTGAACATCTGACGCTGATGGTTTATCTGACATACGAACTCCATTAAAATTAAAATGCAATATCACTTAGAGTATTCTAAATGAGTTTAATTCATAGCTTACAGTAAATAATATTAAAAGCAGCTAAGGTATCCTTTGATTCTTCTAGCTTAAAGACTTAAAGTAAATAAATAAAGTAAAGACGTAGAACAGTTTAGTCCCTTATATGAAAATCAAGCAAGTTGATCCTAACAAACCCAAAGTTGCCCTTCTATTAACAGGGGGTGGCGCACGCGCTGCTTATCAAGTAGGCGTACTTAAAGCATTAGCTCATAGCATGCCTAGAACAGCGCCTCTGCCATTTAGAGTAATAAATGGTACATCTGCTGGGGCTATAAACTCTGCGGCGCTAGCTTGCTATGCCTCCTGCGCGCACTTAGCAGTTAGAAAGCTCGAGTCTGTATGGAAGAACTTTTCTACTTCTATGGTGTATAAAAGTGATTTTTTAAGTGTATTTGGTCATATTACTCGTAATATTTTAACCAGTTTTCAGTCAGAACATATAAATCATCCGCCTGCGAGTTTATTAAACAATCGGCCACTGCGTAAATTATTAAACGAAATATTAGATTTACATCGCATTGAACGCAATTTACATCACAATTACTTAGAAGCGCTTTCGATTACCGCCTCTAGTTATACTACTGGTGATTCGGTGGCGTTTTATCAATCTAATACACGCCTACCATGGCAACGCGCTAAACGTGAGGGCCGCGCTACGCGTATTAATGTTGAGCATTTAATGGCTTCGAGCGCCATTCCTATGGTGTTTCCTAGTGTAAATATTTATAACCATTACTTTGGTGATGGCTCTATACATCAGTTATCGCCTCTAAGCCCATCAATACATTTAGGCGCTGAAAAAATATTCATTATTGGTGTTGAGCAGCCTAAAGAGTTACATCCTGTGGGTTACTCAGCTCATTACCCTGGGCTGTCTTCGGTCGCAGGGCATTTACTCGACAGCGTGTTTACCGACACTATGCAATCTGACTTAGAACGGCTAGAGCGAATTAACCGCACCTTAGGCTTGCTGCCAGCTCGCGATAAACACCAAGAACTTAAGCGCATAGAAACCTGCGTGATCAACCCATCACAAAACTTTAATGCTATTGCCGCGCAGTACTACGACGATATGCCATGGGCAATTAAAGTGTTGCTTAGGATCATAGGGGTTAAAAAACATTCGCAATCGAGTTTAACCAGCTATTTATTATTTGAAAAACGTTATACCCAACATTTAATACAAATTGGTTATGAGGATGGCATGAAAAAGCTGCCTGAAATACGTAAGTTTTTAGAGCTAGATTAGGGCGCTGATGCATGCTCGCCCTGCATCATCTAAGTAACTTACTCAATACCATCAAATAAATAATGCTCTACTCGCTCTACGCGCCTTGGTTTACCTTGCAGTATTAAAATATCGTTGGCTAGTAATATAGTGTGATCTGATGGATTGTCTATTTCATTATTTTGTCTGCGCAGTGATTTTATAGACACTTTTCGTTTTGCTAAATTAAGCGCCGCAATACTTTTATTAACCGCAAAAGCTTTATCGGGTAGCGCTATTACATGCAAGTATTCAAGGCGTTCATGCGCGCCTTCGTCTACATCAAGGTACTCACCGGTAAAAAAGCGTTGCAATAATTGATAACGATTATGCCTTTCGGTGCTAACACGGCGAATAATACGGCTCATTGGTACCCCCGACATAGACAAAACATGCGAAACCAACATTAAGCTAGCTTCAAGGGTTTCTGGCACAACTTCGGTAACCCCCAGTTCTTTTAAACGCTCCAGCTGACTGTCGTCTTTGGTTCTTATTAGTATTTTTACCTCTGGGGCAACTTGCTTGATTGCATCTATTACTATTTGCGTTTGCTCAAACTCAGTAAAGGTAATAATGACTAAACGTGCTCGCTCTACTCCCGCACATTTTAAAATATCTTTTTGTTTAACATGGCCAAATAATATAGGCTCACCAGCCGCTTTACCTTCTTGAACTAAAATTGGATTACTTTCTATTGCTATATAATCAATGGCTTCTGGTTTTAAAAAACGTGCAACCGTTTGCCCCACCCGTGAAAAGCCACAAATAATGACATGATCACTATACAGTGTGCTGCTTTTAGGTTCACTTTCCCACGCTTGGCTTGCACGATCTAGCACGCCAATACGCTTTAAAATAAAAGGTGTTTTATCAATTAAAAAGGGCGTAAGCGCCATAGAAAGCACCCCTAAAGCAATTAAAAACGATACTTGCTGATTAGTTAGTAACTGATGCTGAGCGCCTAGCGCTATAAGTACAAAACCAAACTCCCCCATTTGCCATAGCATAAATGCACATGCTAGCGCGTCTTGTTTTCGCTCGCCCATTAGCTGAGCACTTATTGCCATTACCGCTATTTTTAATACTAATAACCCAACTAATGCGCCAATAATAAGTAAGCTATTATTAAGCACATACATTACATTGAGCTGCATGCCGACAGTGACAAAAAACAACCCCATTAAAATATCTCTAAATGGCCTAATATCTGCCTCAAGCTGATGCCGATAATGGCTTTCTCCTAGCATCATGCCTGCTAAAAAAGCGCCCAGTGCCATAGATAAACCAAATGAGTAGGTGAGTAAGGCAGCAAATAAAGCTACCAGCAAAGTGGTAAGCATAAATAGCTCGTCGGTACGTACTAACGCAATTTCATTAAATACTTTAGGCAAAATCCATTTACCTATAGCCCAAAGTAGTAAACAAACAAACGCCCCTTTCGTGAGTGCTACTGCTAACGCCCAGCTAATACTTTGCGATCCGGTAGCGGCTAATAAAGGTAAAATAATCAGTAAAGGCACAACCGCAATGTCTTGCAATAAAAGCACTCCAATGGCGAGCTGCCCACGGCGTTTATTTAACTCTCCGTTTTCTTTTAATAGCTTAACAACCACAGCAGTTGAGGACAGCATCATAATAACGCCAATTGTAAAACTGGTGAGCAAACTAAAGTTTAAGCAATATAAAATCACAATAAGCACTGTACTGGTTACTACAACCTGCAATGATCCTAAGCCAAATACTATATTGCGCATTGCCATTAGGCGCGAAATAGAAAACTCGAGCCCCAAACTAAATAATAAAAATACTATACCTAGTTCAGCTACTAAATCCATTTCGTGAGTTTGCGTCATCCAGCCAACACTGTGATTACCCGCTAAAACCCCTGTTGCTAAATAAGCCAATATAGGAGGTAGCCCTACGCGCTTAAAAATCCATACAAATAAGACAGCAGCGACTAATAAAGTAAAAATTTGAGTATTAATATTTTGCAAATATTACCTCGTTACTTATAAAAACAGCCATGCTTAACTATAGCAATCACCAATTTATCGGCCAGTTTTTAAATGTGGCATAAAATTCGCTTGGTATTATAAGATCATATACTCGGGGGAAATAAATCAATGGAAAATGTGCATATATTGACACAACGTATTGCTGGACGCGGAGAGTTTTTGCCGTTTTCGGCTGAGCATTATCGTAAAAATGAACCGGCAGCAACGCAAGAGCTAGCTGCAAAATTACAAACCAGTTTAATACTCGAAGATATATTAGCTATTTATGCAAAATTTGCAAAACAACTGCTAAATTTTTCAGGTATACAGTTCAAGTCTGCGCTAGGTACAGTGCAAACACCTGATTGCGATATTGATACGCTTTCTTATACTTTTGATTTAATTGTCGAAAATGATAATTTAGGGCAACTAATATACTTTAGTAAATATCCGCTGAGTGTGGCCATAGAACAAAAACTACAATATTTTCATAGTGCGCTGCTCTACCCTTTACGTAATGCGATAATGTATAACCGGGTATTAAAACTTGCCACAAAAGATGCATTAACGGGACTAAGCAATAGAAGTCAATTTAATGACACCTTACTGCAAAAGCTTGAAAACTGCCGCCGTTACCAGCGCCCATTTAGTTTAATGTTGCTTGATTTAGACAGTTTTAAACAAGTAAACGATAACTTTGGTCATAAAGTGGGTGACGATGTACTTAAAGAGTTTGCCTTAGTACTTAATGGCTCTATTCGAGGCACTGACTCTGTATTTAGATTTGGTGGCGATGAATTTGCAATACTAATTGAAGATCCTGAGTTTACTACTAATAAAGTAATAGCTGAGCGCATTATGCAACGCGTTAAAAACTCAAAGATAATGGCGCAGTACTTAGTTACTACCAGTATTGGCTTTACTTTAGCGAGTAGCCAAGACACCGAAAACGATGTTTTTTCGCGAGCTGATAAAGGTTTATATAAAGCCAAAGCAGCGGGACGAAATTGCGCCAAAGCATATTAAGTACAGCAATTAATATTGTTGTAAATAAAAAGCCTAGCTTCCCCCGCTAGGCTTTTTATTGCTGCCTAAGTAGTTTTAATAAGTCTACCTACTTAGGCAGCCACTTTGCCGATAAAAACTTATACATAACCAACGCAATGCAAAAACCAAAAAAGAAACCACTGAGTAAATTAAGTAATGCAGCAATGCTAGCAAGTGGCGTAAATAACACTAACAACAGCGGTACACTCACTCCTAAAATAAAAAACAGCCCACCTTTACCTAACCAATAAGCCAGTAAAATACTAGCGCACACTATTCCACCCGCTATAGCGCAGCCTAATGTCACTATATCAAGCGTTAAAAAATAATTAGCAAGCACAGCAATAACCGCTGTAATTAGCATACCTTGTGGTGCTTTATTTACTAACGATAAGCCTACATGCGGCTCCTTACTCATTATTTACACTCCCAATAAATACCGTTTTCATCACTATGGTTAGCACTTATAAAATAGCCTACCACTTGTACTAGGTCATCATTATAAAAAATTAACGGCACATTAGCACGCAGCCAAGGAGCCACTTTTGCATCTTTAAACCAATGCTTGAGCGTATTACTTCCTGGTTTTTTTAAAGGTTTGATGCGCGCACTATTACAATTAAAACGCACGCTTACTTGCTCATCTGCAGTTGGCGCTCTGACTCCTACGCCACTGTGTTTTTTTAGTAAGCGACCATCGGCAAGCTTTAGCTCACTGCGGGTAATTAGTGTGTTGTTTAATATTTGCGTACTTGGTACAACAAAATATAAATGCCCTTGATGGCGGCGTATTTGTCCATCACTAAGCTCAATAAGCATTTGTGCATCGCTTTTAGCTGCAATAGCCTGATTAATTATTTGCTCCAGCTGCTTTTGCGATGGTAATACATGAGTAAATAGCTCTAGCCATGCACGTACTACATTGGCTGTTCTAATCGGAGTAAATTTGGCAATAGCACTTATATTTAACGCCTGCTGAGAATTAACGCATTGCGTTAAATCAATGTGAGTATATTCGTTGAGTAAAGCGTGTTGCTGCTGCAGTAAACTAATACTGCGAGCGGTACATTGTTCAAAACCATTAAAGCGCGCTGCTAATATTGGCACAACTTGCTGGCGCATAAAGTTACGCTCAAAGCGCTCATCAGTATTAGAATCATCGGTAACATGGTTAAGTGCATATTGCGCCGCAAAGGCTTCTATATCACTGCGTTTTACCGCTAACAGCGGCCTGAAACATAATCGGCCGCTGGTTAAAGTGCGCTCGCGCTGCATTGCACCTAAACCTTTTAAACCCGAGCCACGTTTTAAGCGCAGTAAAAAGGTTTCTATTTGGTCGTTTAAATGTTGCCCAAGTAAAATAATGCTGCCATGTGGGCTTAGCTCATCTAATGCTTGGTAACGAGCATCGCGCGCTTGCGCCTCTAGGCTCGTGCGTGACTGCTGCTCTATATTTACTTTAGCCGTTTGAAATGGCACATTTAGCTCATTGCACAGGGTTTGACAAAAAACCTGCCAGTCGTCGGCATACTGGCTCAAACCATGGTGTATATAAATAGCAGAAACTTGCAGTGCAGGATCCTGCACTCGTAAAGCATGCATTAAATGCAGTAACACCACAGAATCAACGCCACCAGAAAGTGCCACAGTAAACACCCTATGACCTTGCTCAATATATTGACCCAATGATTGTTTTACTTGTTGATAAATAAGCGATGTGTGCATTAATTTAACCTGAGCTCCAGATAATTTAGCCAATAATTTTAAAATACTAAGTTTTAGGTACTTGATTTTAGCCATTTTAAAACAAAAAAACCGCATAAGCGGCTTTTTTAAATATTTATTGCTAATTATTAAAAGAATTTAAGAGCAATAACCAAACGACATTAAGCGTTTGTAGCGCTGATCAAGCATCTCTTCAAGCGAAAGTGCTTGTAGGTCGGCTAAGTCACGCTTTAATCGCACTTTTAAATTACGTGCCATAGCATCATAATTACGGTGCGCTCCACCTAATGGCTCATCTACTAAGTTGTTAATTAGGTCTAACTCTTTAACTCGCTTAGCAGTTACACCCATAGCTTCAGCTGCAAGTGGGGCTTTATCGGCGCTTTTCCATAAAATAGACGCACACCCTTCAGGAGAAATTACTGAGTAAGTACTGTATTGCAACATGTTAACACGATCGCCAACACCAATTGCTAACGCACCACCCGATCCACCTTCACCAATAACCGTACAAATAGTTGGCACTTTTAAAGAGGCCATTACTTTAAGGTTACGGGCGATAGCTTCTGACTGGCCACGCTCTTCAGCACCCACACCAGGATAAGCTCCAGGGGTGTCGATAAAGGTCATAATTGGCATTTTAAAACGCTCAGCCATTTCCATTAAGCGCAATGCTTTACGGTATCCTTCAGGCTTTGGCATACCAAAGTTACGTTTAATTTTTTCAGCGGTACCACGGCCTTTTTGTTGGCCAATAACCATTACTGGTTCGCCATCTAAACGCGCTATACCACCTAAAATTGCCGGATCATTAGCAAAAGTACGATCACCTGCAAACTCGTCAAACTCCGTAAAAATACGCTCGATATAATCTCGAGTATAAGGACGCAACGGATGACGTGCCAGCTGTGATACTTGCCAAGCGCCAAGTTCAGAGAATATTTTCTCTTTTAATCGGTCGCTTTTCTCTTTTAGCTTGCTGACTTCCTCTTCTAATTCAAGGTCTAATTCGCCAGCGCGGCTTACATTTTGTAATTCTTCAATTTTCACTTCTAATTCTGCAATCGGAAGCTCAAAATCAAGATAATTGAGGCTCATGCTCTAAACTACCTAATTAGTTAAATTCTAGTTCTACATCTTGCGCTGCCATTAGCGATAACTTATGAATTAAGTCGTCACTTGGCGTAACACACCATTCGATCCCTAGGGTTAATTGCGCCAATGCATCTGGGCGTTGGTAATAAACCTTGATCGGACACGTTCCCATTTTATATGGTTCGAGTACTTTTTGTAATTTATCGAAGAAACCTGCCTCGACTTGCACCATGTTCAGCGTCATTTTAATCGCTTTAATACGTTTTTCACGCGCTTGAGCAATGGTGTTTATTTCTCTGGCGGTCATTGTAATACCACCAGAGAAGTTATCAAAGCTGACCTGTCCAGATATCACCAAAATATTATTAACTTGGAGCATATCTTGGTATTTTTCAAACTCATCTGAATATAAGCGTACATCAATGCGGGCGCTCTTGTCATCTAAAGTTATTAATGCCCACCTATTTCCTTTTTTATTAATAAGCACTCTGGCCGAAATTACAAGCCCTGCAGCTGTAGATACTACATCGCGATTAGTAGGCTGTAAATCGACCAATTTACCACTGGTATAATATTTTAGCTCGCGGCGATATTGATTTATTGGATGACCGGTTAAATAAAGACCAAGGGTTTCTTTTTCGCCATCGAGCCATTCGTTATCGGTGAGTCCTGTGGCTTTAATAAAGGCTTGCTCTACTTCATCGGGTTCAGTGGCTAATAAGCCAAATAAATCACTTTGCCCTAATAACTCTGCTTTATTGTGCTGATCGGCGGCGCGCATGGCACTTTTTAAGCTTGCCAATAACGTGGCGCGCCCTGATTGAGTTTTTTCAGGGCCTAGCTGATCAAGTGCCCCTGAATAAATAAGTTTTTCGGTTACACGTTTATTTAAGCGTTTTAAATCAACACGGGCACAAAAATCAAATAAATCTTTAAATGGTCCGCCCTTAGCGCGTGCTTCTAAAATTGCATCTACAGGTGCTTCACCTACTCCTTTAATAGCGCCAATACCGTAAACAATTTCGCCTTGCAGGTTTACTGTAAATTTGAACTCGCCTGCATTCACATCAGGCGGGAGCAAGGTGAGTTTCATGTTTTCACATTCATCCACCAAAATAACTATTTTGTCGGTATTATCCATATCGGCCGACATTACCGCAGCCATAAACTCTGCTGGATGATGGGTTTTCATCCACAGTGTTTGATACGACACTAATGCATACGCAGCGGAGTGCGATTTATTAAAACCATAACCTGCGAACTTTTCTACCAGATCGAAGATCTTAATTGCTAGTTCGCCGTCAATGCCGTTATTTCGCGCACCATCTTCAAATGTTGAACGCTGTTTTGCCATTTCTTCGGGCTTTTTCTTACCCATAGCACGGCGCAGCATATCGGCGCCGCCTAGTGTATAGCCTGCTAATACTTGGGCTATTTGCATTACTTGTTCTTGATACAAAATAATGCCGTAGGTTGGCTCTAAAATAGGTTTTAAGCTTTCGTGCTGATACTGCGCATCGGGGTATGAGATTTCTTCGCGGCCTAATTTTCGGTCGATAAAGTTATCTACCATGCCCGATTGCAGCGGACCGGGTCGAAACAAGGCTACTAAAGCAATCATATCTTCAAAGCTGTCGGGCTTTAAGCGCCTTACTAAGTCTTTCATGCCCCGTGATTCTAGCTGAAACACCGCAGTCGTTTCGGCGCGCAGTAGTAACTCAATACTCTTTTTATCATCCAACGGAATAGTATTAATATCTACCGGCTCTTTACCGGTGCGCGCTAAGCGCTCGTTGGTCATGTCGAGCGCCCACTGCAATATAGTCAGCGTTCGTAAGCCTAAAAAGTCAAACTTAACTAAACCGGCAGTTTCTACATCGTTTTTATCAAACTGAGTAACCGGAAACTTACCTTCGTCATCGCAATAAAGAGCAGCAAAGTCGGTAATTGTGGTGGGCGATATTACTACCCCACCCGCATGCTTACCGGCGTTACGTGTACACCCTTCGAGAATACGACACATGTCGATTAAATCTTTTACTTCATTGTCGCCATCGTAGGCTTCTTGCAAGCGTGGCTCTATATCAAATGCCTTGGCAAGTGTCATCCCAGGATCGCCTGGGATCATTTTTGAAATACGATCAACAAAACCGTACGGGTGACCTAGCACTCGGCCAACATCGCGTATTACCGCTTTTGCCGCCATGGTTCCAAAGGTAATAATTTGCGATACCGCGTTACGCCCATACAAGGCCGATACATGATCAATCACCTCATCGCGCCTATCCATACAAAAATCGACGTCGAAATCGGGCATTGAAATACGTTCTGGGTTCAAAAACCGCTCAAACAGCAAGTCAAATTCCAATGGATCAAGGTCGGTAATTTTAAGCGCGTAGGCTACCAGTGATCCTGCACCTGACCCACGCCCAGGGCCAACTGGAATATTGTTATCTTTGCTCCACTGAATAAATTCCATTACGATTAAGAAATAACCTGGGAATCCCATTTCGTTAATTACACCAAGCTCTATATCTAGACGCTCATCGTATTCAACGCGTTTTTCTTTACGCTCTTGCTCATCAGGAAATAAAAACTGTAATCGCTCTTCAAGACCGTCTTGCGACACCTTAACTAAAAAGTCTTCAATTTTAAGTGAGCCGGTCGGATAATCTGGCAAAAAGTAAGTACCAAGTTGCACCGTTACATTACAGCGTTTGGCTATTTCTACGGTGTTTTGTAATGCCTCTGGAATGTCGCTAAATAACTCAGCCATTTGCTCTGGCGTTTTTAAGTATTGCTCTTCTGAAAATCGTTTAGGGCGGCGTTTATCATCCAGTGTATAACCATCAAAAATAGCCACGCGAATTTCGTGTGCTTCAAAGTTTTCTGGTTTTAAAAACACCACTTCGTTAGTGGCCACAACGGGTAATTGCTCTTTAGCAGCAAGCTCTACCGCCATGTGCAAGTAATCTTCTTCAAGCGGTCGATTAGTTCGAACCAGCTCAAGGTAGTAGTTATCACTAAAATGCTGTTTATAAAAACTAACAACCGATTCAATAACACTCGGATTATTTTTTAATAACGCTTTACCTAAATCGCCGTCTTTTGCACCAGAGAGTATTATTAACCCGGCTTTAAGTTCTATTAGCCAATCACGATCAATCACCGGGCGATGAAATACATGCCCGCGCTGATATGCTTTAGATATTAATAAGGTGAGGTTTTTATAACCTTGATTGTCTTTTGCTAAAATAGTAATGCGGCTTGGCTCGTTTTCAAACTCAGGGCTGCGTAGCCAAAAGTCAGCACCCACTATAGGTTTTATACCTGTGCTGTGGGCTGTTTCGTAAAAGCGCACTAAGCCACATAAGTTCATTTGGTCGGTAATAGCAATTGCCGGCATTTGTAGCTCTTGTGCTTTGGCTACAATTGGCTTGGTTTTGGCAAGGCCATCAACCATCGAAAAATCAGAGTGAACTCTTAAGTGAACAAAATCTGGAGCTGCCATGTTTACGCCTCACCCTTGGCTTGCGCTAATACACGTTGCACTGGTTTAAAGCTTTTACGATGCTCCTTTATTGCGCCATATTGCTCAAGTGCTGCAAAATGCGCTTTGGTTGGATAGCCTTTATGCCCTGCAAAACCATATTCTGGGTGGCGTTTATCTAGCTCTACCATTTCGTTGTCGCGCGCTACTTTAGCTAAAATAGAAGCGGCTGAAATTTCGGCTACTAAGCTGTCGCCTTTTACTATTGCTTGCGCTGGCATGGTTAACTTAGGTAGGCGGTTGCCATCTATAAATACAAATTCAGGTTGCGTGCTTAGCCCCTCTACTGCGCGAGTCATGGCAAGCATAGTGGCGTGCAGAATATTTAGCTCATCAATCTCTGTTGGGCTGCAACGACCATACGCGTAACACAATGCTTTTTCTTGAATTTCAATGGCAAGCGCTTGGCGTTTTTTATCCGTTAATTTTTTTGAATCTGCTAAACCTGCAATAGGCTTTGAGGGATCTAAAATAACGGCAGCAGTAACTACGTCGCCAACGAGGGGGCCACGCCCTACTTCGTCAACACCGGCAATAAGGGCTACATTGGGTCGTTCAATTTGCATTTATTAACTCCGCTACAGCATTGGCTGCTTGTTCGCTGGCATTTAACCTAATTTTTTTGTGGATCGCTAAAAAGCGTGCTTTTAATGCTTGGTTATCGGTATTTAGCATAGGCGTAAGTGCTTGCGTTAAATTAGCTACATTGCACTCACTTTGCAAAAACTCGGGTACGAGTTCTTCATCGGCCAATAAATTCGGCAATGAAAAATACTTTATATTAAAGGTAAATAAGGTTTTAAAAATCCAATAGCTCAGTAGTTTAATTTTATAACCCACTACCATGGGCTTTTTATACAGCATGCCCTCAAGCGTGGCAGTACCCGACGCTAATAAAATAGCATCGGCTGCTTGCATAGCTTGTTTTGATTGTCCATCCAGCAAACTAATTTTAAGCGTTGGCGCAGTAGCATTTAAAATTTCAGTAAACTGCGCTTTGCGTTTGGCGTTAACCAATGGCACCACAATTTTAAGTGCTGGGTTTTGCGCTTGTAACTGCACGGCTGTTTTAATATAGGTTTCGCTTAATAAGCCTACTTCTGAGCCGCGACTACCAGGTAGCAGGGCAAGTACTTTATCATCAGGGCTTAAACCTAGCTCTTTGCGGGCTTTGCTATCGTCGTGCTCAAGCGCTATATCGTCTGCTAATGTGTGCCCTACAAATGTACAAGGTACTTGGTGCTTGTCGTAAAATTCTTTTTCAAACGGTAATAATGCAAGCACTAAATTAGTAGCAGCACTTATGGTATGAATGCGTTTTTCTCGCCATGCCCAAACCGAGGGGCTTACATATTGTACTGTTTTAATTCCGGCGTCTTTAAGTGGCTTTTCTACGCGCAAGTTAAAATCGGGCGCATCTATGCCAATAAATACATCGGGTGGGTTATCAATAAAATGTTGCACCAGTTGTTTACGTATTTTAAGTAAGCGTGGTAGGCGCCCTAATACTTCAACCAACCCCATTACCGACAATTCATCCATGTCGTAAAGCGTGTTACAGCCTTGCGCCTGCATTTTAGGGCCCGCTATACCTTCAAAAATCGCATCGGGAAAATGCTTTTTAAGTGCTTTAATTAAGCCTTCACCTAAAATATCGCCCGACAGTTCACCTGCCACAATACCAATTCGTAGTTGTTTTTGATCTTTATTCATTTGATTTTTTCACACGTAAACTAGGGCCTGTTTGCCTTTATGGGTTAACAGGCTCTGGGCGTTAATTGAACCTAGTTTACCGCGTTTTCGTATTGGATTAAATGCTTAAAACTAAGTGCTTAAATTTGCTAAAAATAGCCCAGGTACTGTATGCTTTTGATACTGATTAAGCACTAACCGCTTATATTGAGTTTTACTAATATAAATATTGACTTCAAATGGTCAAAAGTAAATACTAACGCAACTTTCAGTAATTACTGAAACCTTATAAAACCAACGCACCCGTCAAATTATTGCTTTGTGCTGTAACTACATCACATATTTAGGAGCTAAACATGATAGATGAAACCTTTGTGGATCTATCGCGATTGCAGTTCGCTGTTACCGCCCTCTTTCACTTCTTATTTGTACCTTTAACTATAGGTATGACTTGGATCTTAGTTATTATGGAATCGGTTTACGTTATGACCGGTCGTGAAATTTATCGCGATATGACTAAGTTTTGGGGGAAATTGTTTGGTATTAACTTTGCAATTGGTGTGGCTACGGGTCTTACTATGGAGTTTGAGTTTGGTACCAACTGGTCTTATTATTCCCATTACGTAGGTGATGTTTTTGGGGCTCCATTAGCAATTGAAGGGTTAATGGCATTCTTTTTAGAATCAACTTTTGTGGGTATGTTCTTTTTAGGTTGGGACCGGCTCTCTAAACGCCAGCACTTAGGTGCTACCTTTTTAATGGCAATTGGTACTAACATGTCGGCGTTATGGATTTTAATTGCCAACGGCTGGATGCAAAACCCAGTAGGTGCCGAGTTTAATTACCAAACCATGCGCATGGAAATGACCAGCTTTGCAGAGCTGGTATTTAACCCTGTAGCACAGGTTAAATTTATTCATACCGTATCTGCAGGTTATGTTGCTGCATCTATGTTTGTGCTCGGTATTAGTGGTTATTATATTTTAAAAGGACGCGACTTAGCCTTTGCTAAACGCTCGTTTTCAGTCGCCTCTGGCTTTGGTTTAGCCTCTATTTTTTGTGTTATTTTGCTCGGCGATGAATCGGGTTATGAAGTAGGCGAAGTGCAAAAAGTAAAACTGGCCACCATTGAAGCAGAATGGCATACCGAAGAAGCTCCAGCAGCGTTTACACTTATAGGTTTCCCAGATTCAGAAAAGCAGGTAACTCACGGCGCTGTAAAAATCCCGTATGCATTAGGGCTTATTGCAACTCGCTCATTAGATGAGCAAGTGACCGGTATTAACGATCTAGAAAAACAACACGAAGTGCGAATTCGTAACGGTATGATTGCGTACGAATACCTAGTAAAACTGCGCGCTGGTGATGACACGCCTGAAAACGTCGCTAAATTTAACACCCTAAAAGACGATTTAGGCTACGGCCTATTACTGAAGCGTTATACATCTGATGTAGTAGATGCCACAGAAGAGCAAATTCAAAAAGCAGTTAAAGACTCTTTTCCTAAAGTGGGTCCAATGTTTTGGTCTTTTCGTATTATGGTTGGCTGTGGCGTATTAATGTTGGGTGTGTTTATTCTTGCTTTTTACTATAACGCGCAGCGAGTTATTGAGCAAAAACGTTGGCTGTTATGGGCTACTGTTTTAAGTATTCCACTGCCGTGGATAGCCATTGAATTTGGTTGGATTGTGGCTGAATATGGTCGCCAGCCTTGGGCTATTTCTGAAATATTGCCAACCTTTTTAGCAACTTCTACGCTAACGGTAAACGATATTTTAATTAGCTTAACTGGGTTTATTGTATTTTATACCGGCTTAGCCATTGTTGAAGGTTGGTTAATGCTACGCTTTATTAAGCAAGGCCCAAGCTCACTACATACCGGTAAGTATCACTTTGAACTACCTAATAACACCACTGAAGGTAGAGGAGAGCAATCATGATTTTTGATTATGAAACATTAAAAATGCTGTGGTGGTTGATCATAGGCATACTGCTAATTGGCTTTGCAATTACCGACGGCATGGATATGGGCGTTGCTATGCTGCTGCGCCTAGTGGGTAAAACTGATTCAGAGCGCCGCACCGTTATTAATACTATTGGCCCGCATTGGGATGGCAACCAAGTATGGTTTATTACCGCCGGTGGTGCACTATTTGCCGCGTGGCCTATGGTATATGCCGCGGCTTTTTCAGGCTTTTATTTTGCTATGATGCTGGTATTGTTTGCATTATTTTTTAGACCACTTGGGTTTGATTACCGCAGTAAAGTAGATTCAAAACGCTGGCGTAATAACTGGGACTGGGGCCTATTTGCTGGTAGTGCCATTCCTGCATTAGTATTTGGTGTGGCCTTTGGTAACCTATTTTTAGGTGTGCCTTTTAGCATTGATAATTTTTTACGAGTAAGTTACCAAGGTTCGTTCTTTGCACTACTTAACCCATTTGCACTGTTAGTAGGTGTAATTAGTATTACTATGTTAATAGCTCATGCAGGTATGTGGCTACAATTGCGTACTGCTAGCTTAGTTGCAGAGCGCTCAGGGCAATATGGTCGTTATGCACTTATTCTATTTATTGTGCTATTTGCAGCAGCTGGTTTTTGGGTTGCTAATTTAACGGGTTATCAAATTGTATCTATGCCGGATACACAAAGCCATGCCGACCCACTGGCAAAAGTAGTTACAACTGCGCAAGGTGCTTGGCTAACTAATTACAGTGAGCGCCCTTGGACTATGACCTTCCCTATTTTAGCGTTTGCAATGGCACTCAGTGCATTGTTGTTCTCTAAATTAAATAAACCCGCATTAGGGCTTGCTTCAACTAGCTTAATGTTAATAGGCATTATTATGACGGCAGGCGTATCACTGTTCCCCTTTATTATGCCATCGAGTAATAACCCAAATATTAGTTTAACTATTTGGGATGCGGTGTCGAGCCATATGACGCTTAACGTTATGTTTGTTGCCGTAGTTATTTTTGTGCCAATTATTTTATCTTACACCACCTGGTGTTACGTAAAAATGTGGCGCCGCGTTACGGTAGAAGAAATAGAAAACAACCCTCACGGTAGCTACTAAGGAGACTAAACTATGTGGTATTTCGCTTGGATTTTAGGTGTACTTTTAGCCTGTACCTTAGGTGTAATAAATGTAATGTGGTATGAGTTTCAGCAAAATAAAGACAGTATTGCTGATGACGAGCAAGTAATGCATGATTTATTAAAAGAGACTAACACAACTAAAAATGACGACTAACACCCGCCCTGATCGCGCGCAACAGCAGTCTTTGCGCGCTTTTTTAAAGCGTCAAAGTAAACCCGCTGCAATGCTATTAAAGCTAAGCATTGCACTGGGTACTGTTAACGCATTACTCATGATTGCAGGTGCTTATTTACTTGCTCAAGCTATTCATAATGTAATTTTTGAACAGTATAGTTTGGCTGAAATCACCTACTTATTATGGCCTTTGGCCGGTATTATTTTACTGCGCGCGGTATTTTTAACACTAAGTGAACGCTTTAGCGCTTATGCTGCACTTAAAATAAAGTCGGCAATGCGCCAAACCCTACTTAATAAGCTCAGCCTGCTTGGGCCAAGCTATGTAGAGCAACATGGCCAAGGTGCTACCCTCAATACATTGCACAATGGTGTAGAAGCGCTACACGATTATTATGCTAAGTACCTACCTGGCGTTGCCTACAGTGCGCTTATTCCGCTGGCTATATTAATCGTTATTTTTCCGACAGATTACAAAGCTGGGCTAATATTTTTATTAACTGCGCCCCTTATTCCTTTTTTTATGATTTTAGTTGGCTCAAAAGCCGAAGCGCTTAATCAACAACGTTGGCAACAACTGGCGGTATTAGGGAATTACTTTTTTGATCGCGTACAAGGGCTTACCCAACTTAAACTATTTAACGCCACTCGCTTAGAGCTAAAACAAATTGCTAAAATATCTGATGACTTTAGACACGCAACACTTAGCGTATTAAAAATTGCTTTTTTATCATCATTTGCATTGGAGTTTTTAGCAACCATTAGTGTGGCCTTAGTGGCGGTTATTATTGGTTTTAGATTGTTTTTTGGCACACTTGATTTTGCCACTGGTTTTGTGGTTTTACTGTTAGCGCCTGAATTTTATTTGCCGCTGCGTCAATTAGGCAGCCACTATCATGCGCGCTTGCAAGGTATAAGTGCCGCCGCCGACATGCTAATAATTTTAAATGCCCCATTGCCTGAGCAACAAAGCGAACATACTACTGACAAAATTAGCGCTACTATTAGCTCAATTACAGTTAATAACCTTAGCTTTACCTACCCAAATAGTGACGAAGGAATAAAAAATATAAACTTATCTCTACCCAACAAAGGGTTAATTGCCGTTGTTGGTGCCAGTGGCTCGGGTAAAAGTACTCTGTTTGATTGTTTATTGGGGTTTCACCCCGAGGTCATTAAGCATATAAGTATTAATCAGCAAATTTTAAGTACTGCACATATTGGGCAATTACAAAGCCACATTGCGTGGATACCGCAATCAGCCACGTTATTTTACGACACTATTGCTGCCAATATTAAATTAGCAAAGCCTAATGCAACGCAACAAGAGCTTGAGCATGCAGCAAAGCAAGCAGGCGCTTTGGGCTTTATAAAGGCACTGCCTGATGGTTTTAATACTTTAATTGGCGAGCAAGGTGAGGGACTTTCTGGTGGTCAAAAGCAACGCATTGCCCTTGCGCGTGCTTTTATAAAACAAGCACCTGTATTGGTACTTGACGAACCTACTGCACACCTTGATAGCGAAACCGAACAAGTTATTCAACATGCTATAGCTGATTATGCAAAAAATAATTTAGTGCTAGTTATTGCCCATCGGCTCAATACAGTCAAAAATGCTGAGCAACTTATTGTAATGCACAATGGCAAAATAGCTCAGCAAGGTTGCTTTAATAGCTTAGCGGCTGAAGATGGTGAGTTTGCCACTTTACTGCAAACAGCACAGCAAGGAGCAGTTCATGCATAATTTTATTCGCTTACTAAAACTGTGCCGTCCTCACTACAAAGCTATGTTGCTGGGTACCTTTTTAGCCACACTTACAGTACTTGCTAATGTGGGGTTACTGGCTATATCGGGCTGGTTTTTAGCCTCAATGGCGGCAGCCGGTATTGCCGGTACACAAATGAATTACTTTACTCCAGCGGGTACAATTCGCTTTTTAGCGATTGTACGCACCGCATCACGGTATGGGGAACGCTTAGTAACTCACAATGCTACGTTTTTAATGCTAAGTGAAATTCGCGTTAGTGTGTTCTCTACCCTCAGTAAACTCAATAATGTTGACTTAGCAATGAGCCGCAGCGCCGATTTAGTTAATCGGCTCCAAAATGATGTAGACGCGCTAGATAAGTTTTACTTAAACGTATTATTACCTATGTTAGTTGCGCTATTAAGCGTGCCTATTATTATGCTGTTTATGTCGGCATACAACGCCGATGTCGCACTTATTTGTTTTACTGGCATTGTTCTGATTGGCGTCGTTTTACCTGCTTTTCTTAGCGTTAAATTAAATAAAAACAGCCACAAAGAAACACAGTTAAGTGCACAGCTGCGCTCTGAGCTTTCCGATACTTTAACCGGCCTTAGAGAACTAAGTATTTACCAAGCTCGGGAGCAGCAAATTGCTAAGTGCGATGATTTAAGCGAGCAGTATAATCAGCAACTGTTTATTCGCCACAAGGCGCTGGCTAATACCGATGGTTTAAGTTTATTAGTTGTACAACTGGCCATGATCGCAAGTATTGTGACCATAGCGCCCCTGGTTTACAGTAATGCCATGGTTAATGTTGAGCTGGCAATGCTAAGCCTATTTGTGCTCGCCAGCTTTGAGAGTGTGTTACTCCTGCCAAATGCGTTTATTGAATTACCAAATGTGTTAAAAGCAGCTGAACGTTTATTTACGCTTGAAGATAAAGCCGTAAATGCTAATACGCAATATGATGCCGCTATAAATAATAATTTGGCTTTGCAAAATCCCTCACTAACACTTAAGAACATTAGTTATTGTTACGATAAACACCCAGCATTAAATGACGTGAGTTTTGAGCTAAAGCCGCAGCAAAAAGTGGCCATTGTTGGTAGAAGCGGCAGCGGTAAAACCACCTTAGTTAACTTACTCACCGGTTTATGGCCACTGCAACAAGGCAATATTACCTTGAGTGAGCAAGGCAATATTACCTTGAGTGAGCAAGGCAACTGCGTTGATTTGCATTTATTAAGTAATGATAACCGAGCAAGGTTAATTAATATTTTGGCTCAACAGCATCATATTTTTGATGGCACTTTAAAAGAAAACCTATGCTATGCAGCGCCTAATGCAACTAAAGCGCAAATGCTAGATGCACTAGCGCATGCACAACTTAGCCCGTGGTTTACTGAGTTAAAATCGGGGTTAAATACTCGCTTAGGTACCGGCGGGCGTAATGTGTCACAAGGTCAGTCGAGGCGGATTGCGATTGCGCAGGCTTTATTGCAAAACCCCGCTATTTTAGTGCTTGATGAGCCAACAGAAGGGCTAGATAATCAATCTAAACAAAGTGTAATGCATGCCATTATGCAAGTTATGAGTAACGCCAGTGTACTTACTATTACCCATGATCCAGCCCTGCTTGAGCATATGGATAATATTATTTGGTTAGAGGATGGGCGAGTAATAGCACAAGGCACCCATCAGCAATTACTTAGCGATCCTGCTTACACGTCACTTACTATCCGTTTTTAATTCGCTTTATCTATTACGGTAACTTGCACATCAATAACGCCGACTTTAGGGTCGGCTATCTTTTTAAACATACTGCTCGATAAATCTATAATACGCCCGCGTATATAAGGGCCTCGGTCGTTAATTCTCACTATTACCGACTTATTATTTGCTAGGTTTGTTACTTTCACTTTAGTACCAAAGGCCAGCTTAAGATGCGCTGCCGTTGCTGCTTGCTGATCAAAGCGTTCGCCATTTGCGGTGGTTCTTCCTTGGTATTTATTGGCATAAAATGATGCTTTGCCAAGCTGTGTCAGCTCCCCTGAGCTTGATTTTACAAGTGGTTGACTACTACAACCTGCAAGGATAATAGCAATAAAAGTAACAGTGAGTTTTTTAAGTATCATTTAATAGCTTATGTAATTGATATAATTAGCAACTAGCCTACAGCTGCTTGCCTGAGCTGATCCTGAATTACTCACTAATAATTATAAATAATAAGCAATAAAAAACCACCATCGATTACTCTTAGGTGGTTTTTTATATAAGCTAAAAGGCGTTTATCGTACGATACCGCGCTCTGAGCTTTTAACAAAATCTATCATTAACTGTACTGCTGGATACTTTTGCGCATCTTCGCTAAGTGACTCAATTGCTTCATCTACACCTAGGCTTTTACGATAAAATACTTTATAAGCACGGCGTACAGCCATTATCTCATCGCTTTGAAAACCACGGCGTTTCATGCCCTCAGTATTAATTGCAACTGGACCTGCAGGTATACCTATAGTGGTAACAAATGGTGGTACATCTTTATTAATAGCTGAATACATGCCTACAAATGCATGTGCGCCTACCTTACAAAACTGATGTATACCTGAGTTGCCCGCAAGAATAACCCAGTCACCAATATGTACATGCCCTGCTACACTGGCGTTATTAGCAAATATAACATTATCGCCAATCACTGCATCGTGAGCAACATGGGTATAGGCCATAAACAAGTTATTACTACCTATAATGGTTACGCCCTGATCTTGAATTGTGCCACGGTGAATTGTAACGCATTCACGAATAATATTATTGTCACCAATAGTGAGCGATGTTGGTTCGTTGTTGTACTTTTTGTCTTGGCATGCTTCACCAACCGACGCAAACTGAAAAATATGATTTCCAGAACCGATAGTTGATGGGCCTTTAACTACAACATGAGACTCAATAATACAGTTATCACCAATGACAACATCATTGCCAATATAACTATATGGTCCCACTGAAACATTGCTGCCTAGTGTCGCGCCTGGTTCGATTATTGCCGTTGGATGAATCACAATTAAAACTCTCTTCTCGCACACATAATTTCGGCGCTACATACTAGCTTGCCATCGACTTTTGCTTCTGCTGCAAACTTCCATAAATTACGACGTTCTTTTAAAAACTCAACATGTAAATGCATAGTATCACCAGGAAGTACTGGTTTTTTAAAACGTGCATTATCTACAGCTGCAAACAAATACAATTCATTTTCGCTACGGTTTTCAACCGTTTTAAAGCCAAGTAACCCAGTTGCTTGAGCCATGGCTTCTAATATTAATACACCCGGAAAAATTGGCTGATTTGGGAAATGCCCGGTAAAAATGGGTTCGTTTATAGTCACATTTTTAATAGCATGCAAAGATTTGCCAGGTGTAAAGTCAATTACTCTATCAACTAATAACATCGGGTAGCGATGCGGTAATAAACTTAAAATTTCTTGAATATCAAGGCTATTTAATTCGTTTGCCAAAATAGCATCCTCATTAGTGTTCAACGTTTATGGCTTATTTAATTGCTCAAGTGCTTTAATACGGCTTTTCATTTCAGAAAGGTTACGCAAGTGAGCGATTGATTTACGCCATTCTTTGTTTGTAGTATGAGGTATACCAGATGAATAGATACCTGGCTCGGTGATTGATTTTGTCACCATACTCATACCCGTAATTATAACACCATCACAGACGCTCATGTGACCATTAATTGCTGTCATGCCGCCAATTTGGCAGTTTTTACCTATGGTGACGCTACCAGCAAGTACAGTACAACCAGCAATAGCTGTGCCTGAGTTAACTTCAACGTTATGTGCTATTTGGCATTGGTTATCAATAATTACATTACTATGGATAATAGTATCGTCAAGTGCACCACGATCAATTGTAGTACTTGCGCCAATTTCAACTTTATCACCAATAATAACAGAGCCAAGCTGAGGAATTTTAATCCATTGCCCACGCTCATTAGCATAACCAAAACCATCACTACCTATAACGCTATTGGCTTGCAACAAACAATCTGAGCCAATTTCAACATTATGATAAATAGTTACATTCGACCAAAGCTTAGTGCCTGAGCCTATTTTAACACCTTCACCAATAAAACTGTTCGGACCAATTTGTACGTTATCGTTAATTATCGCATTGCTTTCAATTACCGTATTAGCGCCAATAGCGGCACTTTTACTTACTGTCGCATTTGGGTCAACAACCGCGCTTGGATGAATGCCTGTTGCGGCAGAGCGTGGCGTCGTATCCATTAATTGCGCAAGCTTGGCGTAACTTACATACGGATTTGAAACTATTAGTTTATTGCCGTTAAAGTAAGGAGCATCTGCTTCACTAACAATGACAGCACTGGCTTGAGTCGCTTCAAGTTGCGAGCGATATTTCTTATTCGCTAAAAATGCAATATGCCCTGAGCGGGCATGTGCAAGTGTTGCTATTTTTGTTATTTCTAAAGCGCCATCACCTTGCAGCTCGGCGCTTAGAAGTTCCGCTATTTGCGAAAGCGTATAATTTTGCATAACTTAATTATTTCTTACTCACTGCAGCAACTACTTTATTAGAAAGATCAGTTACTTTTTTAGGGTTAAAGTAAATAGTTGTATCTTTAACTTTAACTTCATCAAAGTCGCCATCTTTAGCAATGTCTTCAATTGTTTTGATAATTAAACCCTGCACTTTTGCAAGCTCTTGGTTTTGGCGTGCTTTAATTTCTTGCTCAAGAGGACGACCTACTTCAGCAAGGTTTTTTTGCATACCCTGAATTTTGTCACGCAGTTTATCTTTTTGCGCTTGGCTCATAGTGGTACTTTCACGCTTGAACTTTTCAGCTTCAAAGCGAATATCGCCTTGTAGCTTTTCTAACTCTTGACGGCGCTCTGCAAACTCAGTTTGTAGAGATTGCTCAATTTTAGCCATTTGTGGTATTTGCTTGTAGATTTCTTGCATGTCTACAATACCTACTTTATGTGCAAATGCACTTACCGAGGTGCCCATCATAAGTGTTGCTAAAACAGCTACTGCCGTTGATTTAAATAATTTATTCACAAAAAACTCCTTTAAAAGCTGTTACTAATATTAAAACTGATGGTCTTCGTATCGTCATCTTCTTCTTTTTGCAATGGATACGCAAAACTAATCAGCATTGGACCCATTGGAGAGATCCACTGTAATGATAAACCGGTTGAAACCCTAAAACGCATTGGATCAGAGTAATCATCTAATTTAGCTCGCTCATCGGCTGCTAAATTTTGGTAACGGTCTACGTTAAACTCGGTATCCCATACGTTAGCAGCATCAACAAAGAAACTGGTACGTACTGAACTGGTATTTTCTTCATCTAAAAACGGTGTAGGTACAATTAATTCCATACCTGCTACCGCTTTAGCATTACCACCAATTCGACCTTGTGGTACTAGCACATCAAATTCAGATGAGCCGCCTATATTACCTGTGGTTGAGCCATCTGGTAAAGGTGTACCCGGAATTGATTGCGGTATACGTGCAATTGCGCGTGGTAAAATTGTATTTCGGTCAAAACCACGTAGTTCCATTTCAGTAATACGGAAGTATTCTTGGAATGGCAGTACTTGGTCGTAGCCGTTAGTTGAGCCATAACCATTACCGTAACCTAACGCCGCACGGGTTGAGAACACCCAGCGATGGTCGTTCGATATTGGCCAGTAAAAACGCGAATCATAGTTTAACTTAAAGTATTTTAAGTCAGAATTCGGCGTTGTTGCTGTTAAGTTTAGCGTTTGACGTGAGCCCGCTGTTGGGAATAAACCACGGTTTACCGTAACGCGAGACCAGCCAGCACTTAACTCATATTTAGTAAAGTCAAAACCAGCATCTGGGTTGTCTTGGTCTAAGAAGGTTTCACGCAGTACACGCGTTTGCTCGTACTCTGCAATATCTGAAAGCTCTTCTTGAATCCAACGAACACCAAAGTTAATGCGGTTAACCGCATCAATTGGGAAGCCTATATTAGTCCCCAATCCATAGCTTTTCGACTTATAGTCGATCAAACTAAACTTACTTGCATCGTAGTTACTGTAAAAAATACTGCTACCTTGCGATACGCCATCTGGCGTGAAGTATGGGTCGGTATAAGACACGCTCACACGCTCAGAACCACGCGAGGTATTAATATTAAAGCCTATTTGATTACCAGTACCTAAAAAGTTAGATTCTGTTACACCAATATTAAACTGTAAGCCTAGGTATGAGCCATACGCTAAGCCGGCATTAAAGCTACCAGCCGACTGCTCTTTAACCGTAAAATCAACATCTACTTGGTCATCAACACCTGGGACTGGCACAACGTTAAAATCAACTTTTTCCATATAAGGTAAACGCTGAATTTGTAATTTTGAACGCTCTAAGCTTTGGTTAGATAACCATGCGCCTTCAAGCTGTGTCATTTCGCGGCGTAGCACTTCATCTGCAGTACTTTGGTTACCACCAACAATAATCCGGCGCACATAAACACGCTTACCAGGGTTAACCGATAAGGTTAGTTGTACTTCTTGATTTTCGTCATCAATTTGCGGAATTGTGCGTACTTCAGCATTGGCATAACCAAAACGCGCTAAGTAGCTTTTTATAAATTCTTCTGAAGAGGTAACCACTGAGCCGTTATATAACTCACCCGCTCGTAGTGGAATAACACTTTTAATTAAGTCTTCGCGACCAAGTAAGTCACCAATAAAGTCAAAACCTTTAACTTTATATTTAACCCCTTCAGTTAAGTTAGCTGTAACGTATACAGACTCACGCTCTGGGCTAACCGACACTTGGGTAGAGTCTATGTTAAAACGTAGGTAACCACGGTCTAAATAAAAGCTACGAATTTTTTCTAAATCGCCTTCAATGGTTTGTTTTTGGTAGCGGTCGCTGCCCATAAACTGCCACCAAGCTAAGTCTTGTTGCGACTCAGCCAGTTGTAATAGCTCTTCATTAGAAAAAAGTTCATTACCTACCAAGTTAATTTGACGAATTGATGCAGCATCACCTTCATCAAATTTTAATTTAAGTTTAACCCGATTACGCGGCAGTTTAGTGATACTAATATCGACTTTAGCGTTGTATTTACCAATACTGTGGAAAAATTCAGTTAAGCCTTTTTCTATATTATCAATAACGGTTTTATCTAGTGGCTCGCCTTGGCGAATATTTTGCTGATCAAGTGACTGATTAAGCTGCTCATCTTTAATATCTTTATTGCCATCAAACTCAATAAAGCTAATTGTTGGGCGTTCAGTTACTTTAAAAACAACGTTATTACCGTCGCGTAGCGCTTTTATATTGTCAAAGTGACCTGAGCGGTAGAGAGACTTGATTGTTTTTGAAATCGTGTACTCATCAACATTATCGCCCACGTTAATAGGAATATGCGTTAATGCAGCACCCAGTGCTACACGCTGTAAACCTTCAACTTTGAGATCTTCAACAATAAAGGAGTTTTGGCCTAGGGCTGCAAAGCTTGCACCCAATAAACTTGAAACTACCAAATGTTTTTTTATAGCCATTTTATTATATTTATCCTTTACAACTGTATTACCGCTTAGCATCGAAAAGTAAATTTACGAGCTGTACAATCGTGGTTCTAATTAGTCATTGTCACGTTAAAACGACAAACGCGATACATCATTGAACAAAGCGAAACATGTTAAAAAAATGAGTAGTAACGCACCCACTTTAAAACCAAACTCTTGTGTCTTTTCAGAGACTGGCTTTTTACGAAAAAGTTCAATTATGTAATACATTAAGTGTCCGCCATCAAGCACTGGCAAGGGCAATAAATTAAATACACCCAAGTTAACACTGATCAGTGCTAAAAAGCTTAAAAACGCAACGAAACCGTAGCTTACGCTAGTCCCCGCGCCTACGGCAATGCCTACTGGGCCACTTAAATTTTTAACCGAAATCTGGCCTGTAATTAAATTACCTATCATATCAAAGCTAAGGGTAATTAATCGCCACGTTTCTTTACTACCTCGCACAATACTATCGAGCGGGCCATAATGTCTAGTTTCTATATAACCTTGCGGCCATTTTTCTACTATTGGTGCAACCCCTAA
Organism: Pseudoalteromonas sp. SCQQ13; assembly: GCF_015864415.1. Taxonomy (NCBI): domain Bacteria; kingdom Pseudomonadati; phylum Pseudomonadota; class Gammaproteobacteria; order Alteromonadales; family Pseudoalteromonadaceae; genus Pseudoalteromonas; species Pseudoalteromonas sp. SCQQ13. The sequence continues at coordinate 131,263 of NZ_JADYXG010000010.1, forward strand.
AAAGCCTTGCTCTATGCCCTGAGCGTTAACCCTAGCTTGAGGTATTACCGATATTATTTTTATAGTGTCTTGTCTTTTTACACTAAATTGTAATGATTTGTTAGCCGATTGGGTAATAAGATTAACTAATTGCTGCCAATTGCTTATTGTTTCGCCATTTACAGCCACAATAGTATCATTTATTTTTAACCCTGCCAGCTCTGCAGCAGAGCTTTTAGTAACCGCAGCAATACTAAGTGTTGCTTGTGGCCTAAATGGTACTATGCCTAGAGAGCTCAATGGTGGCACGTCTTGTTGATCAAGTTTCCAGCCGTCTAAATTGAGCATTTTTGTTTGCTGCTGATAGTTTTCGTTACGTACAGTTACTGCAACGCTTTTATCACCTAAACTCGACATAAGCGCAAAGGTTGCGTCTTGCCAGGTGGTAATTTCATCATCACCAATTTTAATAATTTGTTGGCTAGGCATTAATCCCGCTTGCGCTGCACGACTGCCTTCAACCACACTGCCAACAACAGGTTTTACTGATTGCACACCCACCATATACATAACGGCAAGTGCAAATATAGCAAATATAAAGTTAGCAACGGGCCCCGCAGCAACAATCGCTATACGCGCTTGTACCGACTTAGCATTAAACGATAAATGACGCTGATTTGCAGGTACTTCATCAACCCGCTCATCGAGCATTTTTACATAACCACCCAAAGGTATGGCTGCTATAACGTACTCGGTATCGTATTTATCACGCCATTTTAGCAATGGTTTACCAAAGCCGATAGAAAAGCGCAGCACTTTAACGCCGGCTTTACGCGCCACCCAAAAGTGGCCGTATTCATGTACTGTAACTAAAATGCCCAGCGCTAAAATAAATGAGCCGAGATTCCAAAAAAAATCGAACATATTAATGCGTCACTTTTGTTATAAACTGCGATGCGCTTAAACGCGCTAATCTATCGCACTCTAAAATTTCATCTAAGCTTTGCACATTGGTGTACGTGGCCGCTTCGAGAGTCTGTGCATTTATTGTGTATATATCGGTAAAACCAATTTCACCATTTAAAAATGCACTTACCGCGATCTCGTTTGCGGCATTCACTGTCGTTGTTGCGCCTTGCCCTGCGCTACACGCATCAATCGCTAGTTGTAAATTAGGGTAACGAGAAAAGTCAGGTTTAGTGAACGAAAAGTCACTAATATCTGAAAAGTTTAACGGCTTAACCCCTGCATTTATACGCTCAGGGTAAGCTAATGCATGGGCAATTGGGGTACGCATATCAGGGTTACCCATTTGCGCTAAAATTGAGCCGTCGTGATATTGCACCATAGAATGAATTATACTCTGTGGATGAATAACCACATCAATATCACTCGGGTCGCAGTTAAACAGCCATTTAGCTTCAATAAACTCAAGCCCTTTGTTCATCATGGTGGCTGAGTCTACCGATATTTTTTGTCCCATAGACCAATTAGGGTGCGCCACGGCTTCTGCTATGGTTACATCTTTAAGGGTATTTATATCACGGGTTAAAAATGGGCCGCCTGAGCCGGTAAGTAATATTTTACTTACGCCATGAGATTGCAGGTGTTGATCGCCTTGCGCATTTTGTAGAGAATACGGTAAACATTGAAAAATAGCGTTATGTTCACTGTCTATTGGTAGCAATGTCGCTTTGTGTTGTTTTACTTTATCAATAAACAACTGACCCGACATTACCAAAGATTCTTTATTGGCGAGCAGTACTTTTTTTCCGGCTTCTACTGCGCTTAACGTCGGCAATAACCCTGCAGCGCCGACAATTGCCGACATGACAGCATCAACCTCTGGATGCCGACACAGCTCGCTCATAGCCTGCTCACCATGCATTATCTGCGTTTTACATGGCGTATTACTTAAATATAACGACAATTGCTTAGCAGCGCTTTGTGTTGCCATAACGCCATAGCGTGGCTGATGCGCAATGCATAGCTCAGCCATTTTTCTAGCATTTTTCCCAGCAGCTAATGCAAAAACACTAAACTGCTGAGTATTTCTTGCCACAACATCTAAGGTATTAAGGCCAATAGAGCCTGTAGCCCCTAGAATTACCAGTTGCTGCTTTTCACTCATAAACTCAAAGTCCACGCATAACACATTACAAACATAGGTGCGGCTGCGGTTAGGCTATCAATACGATCTAAAATCCCGCCATGTCCTGGCAAGCAATTACCGCTGTCTTTAAGTCCTGCTTCGCGTTTAAACATGCTTTCAAGCAAATCACCCACCGCTGAAAACAAGGCAATAAACACAGTCATAATGGCGTAAATTGGCCATACAATTAAATCTACGTCGGTAAAATGACAAAATGTAAGCACAAATATAACTGCAGCGACAACGCCGCCGGCTAAACCTTCAATAGTTTTATTTGGGCTTACTTTTGGCATGAGCTTACGCTTACCAAAGCTTTTACCTGTAAAGTAGGCACCAATATCGGCGCTCCATACGATTCCTAAAACCACTAAAATAAGCATAGAGCCAAAATGACTAGATTCGGTATATTGCGCACTGCGCAGCGTATTTAGGGCTAACCATAAAGGCACTAACGTTAGTAATCCGGCAATACCGCGCATTACTATGCCTTCGTTCCATGCTTTAGCCATTTCTGGGTAGCGCCATACTAAATAACTAGCAACAATCCACCATGCAAACGACAGCGTAAATAAGTAATTTGCATCACCTACCAATTTGCCATCTTGCCAAAGTGATTCGATTGGCCAGTGCAGGTTTAGTAACGCTAGCAAAGCGGCAACTAAAAGTACAAAAGCGCTGCGCTTAAGTTTATTGCACAGCCCCATAAAAGCAGACCATTCCCATGCGCCCATTAATACAATTGCACCCGCAAAATAACTAAATAATGTCAGTGGGGTGTAAAAAACCAAAGCAAGCGCTAATGGTGCTAGCACGAGTGAGGTTAGAATGCGTTGTTTTAACAAAATTATGACCCTTATTCTATTTAGGTTTGAGCGAGTAATTGTTTTATTTGTTCGCCCGTACAACCAAATCGTCGCTCTCTGGCAACGTAACACGCTATGGCCTCAGCAAATGCTGCTTCATTAAAATCAGGCCACAGTGTGTCGGTAAAGTAAAGTTCAGCGTAAGCTGCTTGCCAGAGTAAAAAGTTACTAATTCTGACATCGCCACCAGTACGAATTAGTAAATCAGGCTCGGCCTGATCTGCCATACTCATGTACTGTGCTATACGCTCTTCTGTAATATCGGCTGGGTCTAATTGCCCCTGTGCAACTTGCTCTGCAAGTTGTTTAGCAGCATTAGCCATATCCCAACGTCCACCGTAATTTGCAGCAACATTTAAATGCAGCCCGGTATTATTTGCTGTAAGCTTTTGAGCAGTATCTACTTTACTGCGTAAGCTTTCAGAAAACCGCGATAAGTCTCCAATAATGGTCAGTTTTACATTGTTTTTATGCAGCTTTTTAACTTCTTTACTAAGTACAAATAAAAAAAGCTCCATTAACGTTTTTACTTCGTCTTCAGGTCGACGCCAGTTCTCACTACTAAAAGCAAATAAGGTTAACGATTGTATCCCTAATTTAGTACAAAACTGTACAGATTGACGAACTGCGTCCACACCTTTTTTATGCCCAAACACACGCGGTCTATTTCTGGCTTGCGCCCAACGCCCGTTACCATCCATGATGATAGCTACATGTTTAGGTAAACATTGCTGTGAAATTGTGTCAGCATCTAGAACCATAAATATTGAGTATTCCATAAAAAAACGCCGCCTAGTATACCCCAGCCGGCGTTTCAAAACTAATAAATTTAACCTGTACTCGGGATAATAAATCTATTTCAAGTGGCTATTTTTAACGCTAACTGCGTTGAATTTACTTGCAATAGGTTCAATCTATTACCCCAAGTGCAGCGTATTAGTTTCTTAGATTTCCATCAACTCAGCTTCTTTAGCTGCTAATTGAGTATCCATTTCTTTAATGAATTTATCGGTCATCTTTTGAATTGCTTCTTCAGCTTGACGCGCTTCATCTTCAGAAATATCTTTATCTTTCAATAAGTTTTTAAAATCGCCATTCGCGTCACGACGAATGTTACGTACTGCAACACGACCGCCTTCAACTTCACCACGAACAATTTTAATTAAGTTTTTACGACGTTCTTCAGTCAATGCTGGCAATGGTACACGAATAACTGAACCTGCTGACATTGGGTTTAAACCTAAGTCAGATGCCATTATTGCTTTTTCTACCGCTTGCGCAAGTGACTTATCAAATACACCAATAGCCAGTGTACGTGAATCTTCAATTGTTACGTTAGCAACTTGGTTTAAAGGTGTTGGCGAGCCATAATACGACACCATAATACCATCTAGCAATGCAGGATGAGCACGACCAGTACGAATCTTAGATAACTGGCTGCCCAGTGCTGCTACACTCTTTTGCATGCGCTCTTGCGCATCTTTTTGAATATCGTTAATCACAGTTTAATCCTAATCTATTTAATTACTTCATCTGAGGCTTGTGAAGAAATAAGGGTTCCCTCTTCTTCACCCATAATAACACGTTTTAATGCGCCTGATTTATTCATATTAAATACGCTCAATGGCATATTATGATCGCGTGCTAATGTAAATGCCGCTAAATCCATTACTTTCAATTCTTTCTCAATTATCTCATTGTAACTTAAATGACGATAAAGTGTCGCATCTGGATTTTTAACTGGGTCATCGCTGTAAACGCCATCTACTTTAGTCGCTTTAATTACCGTATCGGCTTCAATTTCGATACCACGTAAACAGGCTGCTGAGTCGGTAGTGAAAAATGGGTTACCCGTACCGGCTGCAAAAATAACTACGCGGCCCGTTTTTAATAAACTAATTGCTTCAGCCCAATTGTACGCATCACACATACCATGAAGTGGAATAGCCGACATTAAACGACAGTTTACAAATGCACGATGCAGCGCATCACGCATTGCCAAACCATTCATTACGGTTGCAAGCATACCCATGTGATCGCCAACAACACGATTCATGCCTGCTTCTGCTAACGAGCCACCGCGTAAAAAATTTCCACCGCCAATAACTAAACCCACTTCTACGTCGAGCTCTACGAGCTCTTTAATTTCTTGAGCCATGCGGTCTAACACTTTAGGGTCGATGCCAAAGCCTTCATCTCCCATTAAAGCTTCACCGCTTAATTTGAGAAGAACGCGTCTAAAAATAGGTTTACGATTGATAGTCATAGTATTGGGGCCAACTTTTATAAAAAATGGATAAAAAATAACCGCGCTTATGTTAAACATAAAAGCGCGGTTATTTTAAAGAATTTCTAGCTGTGAAGCAAAAGCAAATAACACATTAATTGCATGTCTTTTTTACTCCCTACACAAATAGTTAATCTTATTTAGCTTTAGCAGCAGCGATTTGTGCAGCAACTTCAGCAGCAAAATCTTCTTCTTTTCTTTCGATACCTTCACCAACTTCTACACGTACGAAGCTAGTAACTGTTGCGTTTTTCTCTTTAAGAATTTCGCCAACAGTTTTCTTAGGTTCCATGATGAAAGCTTGACCAGTAAGAGAAACCTCACCAGTGAATTTTTTCATGCGGCCAACAACCATCTTCTCAGCGATTTCAGCAGATTTGCCTTCATTCATCGCGATTTCGATTTGTACTTGTTGTTCTTTAGCTACAACATCAGCAGGAACGTCTGAAGGAGTTAAGTACTCAGGGCTTGATGCAGCAACGTGCATTGCAACGTGCTTAAGTGTTTCTTCATCAGCAACACCAGCAACAACAACACCAATACGATCACCATGACGGTACTCAACTAGGTTTTCACCCGTGATGTACTGTAGACGACGTACGTTAATGTTTTCACCAATTTTAGTTACTAGCTCAACGCGTGCTTCTTCAAACTTAGCTTGTAAGTCTTCGATAGTCACAGTGTCTGCAATTGCAGCTTCTGCTACTTTATCAGCAAACGCTAAAAAGCTTACGTCTTTAGCTACGAAGTCTGTTTGACAGTTAACTTCAACTAGCACTGCAACATTACCATTTTTCTTGATAATGATAGCGCCTTCAGCAGCGATATTGCCTGCTTTTTTAGCTGCTTTAGCCGCGCCACTTTTACGCATGTTTTCAATCGCTAACTCGATGTCGCCATCAGTTTCAGTTAACGCTTTTTTACAATCCATCATGCCAGCGCCAGTACGCTCGCGTAATTCTTTAACTAGGGCAGTAGTTACAGCCATTAGTAATTCCTCAAATCTGAATCAGGTTTAGATAAGCGGGTTACCCGCTCTACAAGAATAGCAAGTCTTCACCTTTAAAAGATGAAGACTTGAAGACAGCTAATTACTCAGCTTCTACGAAATCGTCTTTTTCAGCTTGAGCAACAAGTGTGTTCTCACGGCCTTCAGTGATCGCAGTTGCAACAGCGTTAGTGTAAAGACTTACCGCACGGATAGCATCATCGTTACCAGGTACGATGAAATCAACGCCATCTGGGTTCGAGTTAGTATCAACAATTGCAACAACCGGAATACCTAGGTTGTTAGCTTCACGGATAGCAATGTGCTCATGGTCAGCATCAATAACGAAAAGCGCGTCTGGAAGACCGCCCATGTTCTTGATTCCGCCAAGGCTCTTCTCAAGCTTTTCCATTTCGCGGTTAAGCATTAACGTTTCTTTCTTAGTTAACTTCTCGAAAGTACCGTCTTGGCTTTGTATTTCAAGGTCTTTAAGACGCTTGATTGATTGACGAACTGTTTTCCAGTTAGTCAACATGCCACCTAACCAACGGTGGTTTACATAGTACTGGTCGCTTGCGATTGCAGATTCTTTCACTGCTTCGCTTGCTGCACGCTTAGTACCAACGAAAAGAACTTTACCTTTGTTTGCAGCAGCACCAGATAAAAACTTAAGTGCAGTGTTGAACATTGGTACAGTTTGCTCAAGGTTGATGATATGTACACGGTTACGTGTGCCGAAGATGAAAGGCTTCATCTTAGGGTTCCAGTAACGTGCTTGGTGACCAAAGTGAACACCAGCTTGAAGCATATCGCGCATTGAAACGTTTGCCATTTTATAGATCCTCTATAGTTGTTTAGGGTTAGGCCTCCACATATCCCATAGCACCAACACCGAAGTATTTAAACTTCTAATGCACCCAAGTGTATGTGACGATACGTGTGTGTGTTAAAATAAAATTGTGTTTGCCTTAAATACAAAAAATCATTAAAGAATTTATTTGTAAAAAGACGGCGCGCTTTATACCATATTAAAATTAAATACTCAACATCGCGTGCAAAAATTGTGCGGCGATAAATGTTAAAAACTCAACTTTGGAGCTTCAATGAGCGCTATTATTAAGACCCCTGAAGAAATAGAGAAAATGCGCGTAGCTGGGCGCTTAGCGGCAGATGTACTTGAAATGATCGGCCCATATGTAGTGCCGGGCGTGACTACCGATGAGCTAAATACAATTTGTCATGATTATATTGTTAATGTGCAAAAAGCAATCCCTGCTCCATTAAATTATCATGGTTTTCCAAAATCAGTTTGCACCTCTGTAAACCATGTTATTTGCCATGGTATTCCAAACGAAAAGCCATTAAAAGATGGCGACAGTATTAATATTGACGTTACCATAATTAAAGATGGCTACCACGGCGACACTTCTAAAATGTTCCATGTTGGTACCCCTAACATTCAAGGTAAACGCCTTGCAGAAGTAACACAAGAAAGCCTCTACATTGCCATTAAAATGGTAAAACCAGGTGTGCGTTTAGGCGATATTGGCGAAGCAATTCAAAAATATGCTGAAAGCTTCAACTACTCAATTGTTCGTGAATACTGTGGCCATGGTATTGGCGCAGGGTTTCACGAAGAGCCACAAGTAATGCACTATGGCAAAGCAGGTACTGGCGAAGTATTAAAAGCCGGCATGTGTTTAACTATTGAGCCTATGGTCAATGCGGGCAAACGCCAATGTAAACTACTTAAAGATGATTGGACTGTGGTTACACGTGACCGTAGCTTGTCAGCCCAGTGGGAACATACTTTGTTAGTAACTGAAAATGGTGTTGAAATTTTAACGCTACGATCAGATGATACAATCGACAGGATCATTGAGCATTAAAATACCCGTTCAACTTGATAGCTATTTATCAAAATGAACTCGTATAAATAAGGAATCAGCCCCGGTGGCATTACCCAACAAAGTAAAAAAGTTGCTTAGCGACGCAGAGCAACTTAGTGATTATCGCGATTGTTCTAGCTATTTTTATAAATGGCTTTTTAATGAGTTTTCTAAACAACCGGTTGGTAATTTAATTAATGCCAGGGCTGAATTCATAGATCGTTTGCTGATCAAACTGTTTCATGTTTATGATTTAGCGCACGAACCCGACCTAGCACTTATAGCCGTAGGTGGTTATGGACGAGGTGAATTACACCCCTATTCCGACATCGACTTTTTGCTACTAGTAACACAACAACCAAACGCTGAAATCAGCGAAAAAATAGGTCAGTTTGTTACCATGCTTTGGGATCTCAATTTAGAGATTGGGCACAGTGTTCGCACTATAGCGCAAGCCATAGAGCAAAAACGTGAAGACGTTACCTTTGCCACCAGCTTATTAGAAAGCCGGCTTATTTTTGGTAATCATATAGAATTTGAAAAGCTAAAAAACCACATAATTGACACGCCAGTGTGGCGCTCAAATGAGTTTTTTTTAGCCAAAGTACAAGAGCAACATTTACGCCACCGAAAATGCCACGGCACAGCGTATAATCTCGAACCTAACATAAAAGAAAACCCCGGTGGCCTGCGCGATCTGCAAACCATTATTTGGGTTGCTAAAAAACACTTTAGAGCAGAAACCCTACAAGAGCTTATTAGCCATGGCTACCTTACTCACGAAGAGTTTCAAGAGCTTTCAGAGTGCCTAGAAAACTTATGGAATATTCGTTTTGCGCTGCATTTGGCTGCTGGGCGTTCAGAAAACCGCTTACTGTTTGATCACCAACCGCAAGCCGCCGAAATTCTGGGGTTTGGTAGCGATGGTAAATCGTCAGTTGAGCGCATGATGAAGCGTTTGTTTAGAATAATGAGCCGCGTACGCGAACTAAACCTGATGCTACTGGCGTACTTTGAACAAAGTATTTCGCCAAAACACCATCAACCTATTATTCAAGAGCTTGACCGCAATTTTGAGCGTATTGGCAATCAAATTAAAGTAAAAAGCCCATCGGTATTTTTTAGGCGCGATCAGCTTTTTATGTTATTTGAGCATATTGCCGACAACCCAGAAATAACGCACATTTATCCCAGCACTATTCGCACGATTCGCCAAGTGCGCCGCCGTTTACTGGGCGACTTACAAGATTACGCTGCCTGTCGCGAAGCTTTTTTACGTCTTATAAAGCACCCCAATGGTATGGGCCGTGCGTTTACCTTAATGCATAAACACGGCATGCTGGCTGCTTATTTACCGCAGTGGCGAAACATATTTGGGCAAATGCAATTTGACTTATTTCATGCCTACACAGTAGATGAGCACACCCACAGATTAATAAATAATATTTATCAGTACTTTGATAAAACCGGTGTCAGCGAATTTCCTATTTGTAGTGAAATAGTCACTCGTATGGATAAACCTGAGCTACTTTATTTAGCGGGTATATTTCATGACATAGCAAAAGGCCGTGGTGGCGACCACTCAGAACTGGGCGCTGTTGACGCACTAGCCTTTGCAAAGTTACATGCCTTTTCTGTCGCCGATGGTAAACTAATCGCATGGCTGGTTAGTAATCATTTACTTATGTCGGTTACCGCACAACGTAAAGATATAAACGACCCTGGAGTTATTAAAGACTTTGCCACACGAGTAAAAACAGAGCGCCAACTTGATTATTTATATTGCTTAACCGTTGCCGATATACGTGCCACCAACGACAATTTATGGAACGATTGGAAAAACACCCTGCTGCGTGAGCTTTACTTACATACGCAACACGCACTGCGTTTAGGGCTTGAAAATCCAATGGATCAACGCGACCAAATTCGCGACAAAAAGCATCAAGCTAAACAGCGATTACTCAACTTAGGCTACATGGAAGACCAAATTGATTTAATTTGGAGCCGCTTTAAAGCCAATTACTTTACCGCTTTTAGCGAACAGCAAATTTCATGGCACAGCCAGCATTTAGTTAATAGCGAAGATTTAAGTCAACCGAGTGTTATCGTATCAAATAAAGCGATGCACGGTGGCACCCAAGTATTTGTATACAGCCCTTACTCTGGGCCTTTATTTGCCCGCTTAGTGAGTGTTATTGGTTCTAAAAAAGCGCAAATACAGCACGCGCAAGTACTTACCACCAAAGATGGCTACGTACTATTTAACTTTGTTATTTTAGAAGTAAATGGCGAGCCAATTGCCAGTGGCAGAGCACAATCAATTAAACGCGCCCTAGAGCAAGCCTTGTTTGAGCCGCGTAAAAAAATTCGCTTTAAAAAGAATCGCTCGCAACGCTTTAAAGACTTTAATATAAAACCTAAAATTGTGCTGCGCCCGCATCCGCGTAAAGATCGCAGCCTAATTGAAATCCAAGCAATTGATATACCCGGTTTATTGACTAAAATAGCCGAAGTTTTTCAAGCACACTTATTACACATACACGCTGCGCGTATTACCACAGTGGGGCAGCGCGCAGAAGATTTCTTCGTGGTCTCTAATAACGAGTACCAAGCACTTACAGACGAAGAACAAGCCAAAATTCATCAAGCATTGCGTAAAAAACTCAACGCAGAAACCGAATAAGAGGACACTATGTCAGATTTAAAAACGATGATCGAAAACGCCTGGGATAACCGCGATAGCATTAGCCCAAGCACAGTATCTGTTGAAGTAAAGCAAGCCATTATTGACGCGCTTGACCTGCTAGACAGTGGCGCAGCACGCGTTGCTGAAAAAATATCGGGTGAATGGGTAGTACATCAATGGCTTAAAAAAGCGGTTTTACTGTCGTTCCGTATTCGCGAAAACCAAGCAATGGACGATGGCGTAAATCAGTTTTACGACAAAGTACCACTTAAATTTAGCGACTACACGCCGGAGCAATTTAAACAAGGCGGCATGCGCGTAGTGCCTAATGCTGTTGCGCGTAAAGGCAGCTTTGTAGGTAAAAACGTGGTACTTATGCCATCGTATGTAAACATTGGCGCATACGTTGACGACGGCACCATGGTTGATACATGGGCTACTGTAGGCTCGTGTGCACAAATTGGTAAGAACGTACACTTATCGGGTGGCGTAGGCATAGGCGGCGTTTTAGAGCCATTACAAGCCAACCCAACCATCATCGAAGACAACTGTTTTATTGGCGCACGCTCTGAAATAGTAGAAGGTGTAATTGTTGAAGAAGGCGCGGTAATTTCAATGGGCGTTTACATCAGCCAAAGTACCCGTATTTATGACCGTGAAACCGGTGAAATTCACTACGGCCGCGTACCAGCAGGCGCAGTAGTAGTCCCTGGCGCACTACCATCAAAAGACGGTAGCCACAGCCTGTACGCTGCAATTATAGTGAAAAAAGTAGATCAGCAAACACGCGAAAAAGTAGGCATAAACGCCCTGCTTCGCTCAATTGATGATGAATAGTTAAGTAGGTTGGGTAGAGCGCAGCGAAACCCAACGACACTTTAAAGTTAAGTGTTTTAGCTGAACTTTAATTGTATATTTAAAAGCGCTAAGCCCTTGTGGGTTTAGCGCTTTTTATTTAGCCAGCATTGTGTATTTCAATCACCCATTACAACTCAAGCCGTGTAAGTCTATTTGTTTTACCTGCTGAGTTTTCGTTTTAAAATCATAATAACGAATAATTAGCTGATTGTTTTTCTCATAAAATGACATGTCCCGTAACCAATCGATAGTGGCTATTGGCATGTATGTATAAAAACCATATTCACCCACACACTGATAACCAAAGTAATGATACGCACTGCCAAATGCACCTACATCGCTGGTATACGCTACTATATTTTCCTGCTGCTGATAAAATTGCGCTTGACTGCCAACAATGGCATACCAAATACATGTAAGCCCAAGTGCTACAATTTGCAACCCTGCCATTATAAACAATAGCAAGCTAACTAATTTTGCTTGAACAGTATGTTTGCTTGTTTTACTGATGCTTTTTATCAATACATAAGTAGCAATACTTACCAATATCAGCTTTATCCAAACTAGGTAAGTAGACAACTCATAGGTAAATTTTTGGCTGTGCCACTGTATGCCAAATACAGGCGGAATAAACATCGAGTCTATAAAGGTCACTGTAATAATTAGCGCTGCAAGGTGATAACGAGATAGGGTCATTAAGGCTGTTTTTTTAATTGTTTTAACCATGCTATTAAATATGTAATAAAAAAGCAAAAAGGTACTTTGAATAAATAATGCTTAGACCAGTTTACTTTACTTGAAGTAGCTAAAAGTAATTAAATTAGCCAAGCACACCCAGAATATAATAAGGTAGTTAAGCATACATTAAAGTTAGCAATAAATATTAAGGACTAATATGACAACAAAAGCTTTACGCTCAACTATTTTACTCCCCGTATTTTTGCCTGCCGTATTCATCATTCTCCTTTTAGTGATAGGTACGAGCAGTAACCCTGAACTTGCTGGTAAAGCATTCAGTATCGCCCTTACTTGGATAACAGAAACCTTTGGCTGGTTTTATATGTTATCTGTCGCTATATTTTTAGTATTTATAGTCTCTGTTGCCGCCTCTAGTTGGGGAAACATAAAACTAGGGCCCGATCACTCAGAGCCGCAATATAGCTTTGCAGAGTGGTTTGCTATGTTATTTTCTGCAGGCTACGGTGTTGCACTGCTCTACTTTGGTGTTGCTGAGCCTGTATTGCATTATGCATCTCCACCTTCGGGTGCGGCAGAAACAGTTAACGCTGCTAAACAAGCAATGCAAATTGCATTTTTCCATTGGGGATTTCATATATGGGCAATATACGGAATTGTAGGTTTAGTACTTGCCTACTTTGCTTTTCGTCATGGTTTGCCCCTATCAATTCGCTCAGCGTTATATCCTTTAATTGGCGATAGAATTTATGGCCCAATTGGTCACGCGGTCGATATATTTGCTATTTTAGGTACTCTATTTGGTATAGCCACGACCTTGGGGTTATCGGTAACGCAAATAAATGCGGGCCTACATTATTTATGGCCAAGCATTCCTATAAATACCACAGTGCAAATATCAGCCATTGCCATTATAACCGCAGCAGCAACCATCTCTGTGGTAGCAGGTATGGATAAAGGCGTTAAGCGTTTATCTATTTTGAATATGACCTTGGCAATATCTTTAATGATGTTTGTATTTTTTATTGGTCCTAGCATTCATATTTTAGAATCTTTTTTACAAAATACTGGCAGTTACTTAAGTGGTATTGTTGAGCGTACCTTTAACTTGCAAGCTTATAGTCGCAGCGACTGGATAGGTAACTGGACCTTATTTATATTTGGCTGGACAATTGCCTGGGCACCTTTTGTGGGTATGTTTATCGCAAAAATTAGCCGTGGTCGCACCATCAGGCAATTTGTTGTTGGGGTAATGTTAGTGCCCACCATATTCACATTTTTATGGTTTTCGATATTTGGTGATACGGCTCTCAATTTAATCATGAATGAAGGCTTAGACACTTTAATTACTGATGTGCAAGCGAACCATGCCGTAGCGCTATTTCAATTATTTGAAGTATTACCTTGGTCATTCTTTATTTCGCTATTAACGGTATTTTTAATTATCACCTTCTTTGTTACCTCGTCTGACTCTGGCTCACTCGTTATTGATTCATTAGCTTCAGGTGGTAATGCAAACACTCCTGCATGGCAGCGGGTATTTTGGGCGGTTCTTGAAGGTGCGGTTGCTGCAGCTTTATTACTGGCAGGCGGGCTCAGCGCACTGCAAACTATGACAATAGCCAGTGCATTACCCTTTGCTATTATTATGCTAATTGCCACTGTTGGCCTATGGCGTGCGCTTGTAATTGAAGGGCATCGCGATACCAGTTTACAAGCACATACTTTAAACGGCAGAAACTTAAATTTATCGCATTGGAAACGCCGTTTAGCAGCCATGATCGACTACCCAAAAAAAAGCAAAGTACATAACTTTATTGACCAAGTAGTGACTAAAGCGATGAAAGAAGTGCAAGCCGAATTAAAATCTCGACAATGGCATGCTGAAGTAGTATTTGATGCCGACTTATGTCGCGCGCACTTAACTGTTTTACGCCATGAACATATGGACTTTGTATACGACATAAGGTTAACAGAGCATGCAATGCCTAGTTTTGTTCACTCTGAGCTAAAACCTGAAACAGATAACACTGAAACGTATTGTCGTGCAGAGGTATACTTGCGCCGTGGTGGTTTGTCGTATGATATTTTTGGCTATAGCGAAGATGATATTGTGAAAGATATTCTCGACCAATTTGAAAACTATTTGCACTTTTTAGATAACAGCCCAGGCGAGCTTCCTTGGGATATGACTGAGCATGACGAAATGCTAAACACCGACAAATAATTTGCGCTAACCCAATTTAGCCCTTATCTGCATCACATAGTTAAGGGCTAAATAATCCAAAGCGATCGTAGCCAGGCTGGCTTTATCACTAACCAGATTTATCGTTTGCTCTATGCCTTAAAAACAACCCTAATTTGCTCACTACCCACATCCACCTGCTAGCCTAAGCTCCCTGTGTTTGGTCTTTTATTTTCCCTAAAAAGCAAAAAGGCACTTAAAAATAAGTGCCTTTGTTGGTTTGCTCAATTAGTTTGGTATTACAGCGCGTTAAATACGTCATCTGTTTTTGCAGCGCAAATAAAATCGTTTTTGTGTAGTCCCTTAATTGAATGGCTCCACCAAGTAACTGTTACTTTGCCCCACTCGGTTAATAAACCTGGGTGATGGCCTTCGTCTTCAGCCATATCGCCTACTTTGTTAGTAAACGCAATAGCTTGTTTAAAGTTTTTAAATTTGTAAACACGCTCAAGCTGCATAATGCCATCGCGTACTTCAGGTACCCAATCAGGGATTTTGGTAATTAATTGCGCTAGCTCTTCGTCTGATACTTTTGGCGCATCGGCATGACAGGCTTCGCATTTTTGTGCACTTAATGAAGACATTTTAAATCCTTATCTTTAGCGTTACTTTTTATATTAAAGTTAACTAGCTAATTTTTCTTTTGGTGAAAATTTTGGGTCGTGCAAGCCAAGTTCTTTTGCTTGTTCAACCAAAGCCATTATATCCATTTGCGATATATCAAACAGATCATGAATCGAATTTATGGTGTAGTACTGCGGTTGCATAATATCAATTCGGTACGGGGTACGCAGCACATCTAATACACTCATTGGCGTAATTTCTGGCGTGCTTGAGTATACGTACTGGGTTTCTCCTGGGCTTGATAAAATACCACCGCCGTATATACGCAAACCATTATCGGTTTGCATTAAACCAAATTCAACGGTAAACCAGTACATGCGCGCTAGGTATACACGATCTTTTTTCTCTGCCGCGTAGCCAAGTTTTCCGTATTTATGCGTAAACTCTGCAAAATCAGGGTTAGTAAGCATAGCGCAGTGACCAAATATTTCATGAAACACATCGGGTTCTTGTAGGTAATCAAACTCATCCCGGCTACGAATAAAAGTCGCCACCGGAAATTGCTTATTGGCCAGTAACCGAAAAAACTCATCAAAGTCGATAAGTGCCGGCACTGGCGCTACTTGCCAACCGGTAGTGGCTAGCAGTACTTCGTTTAGCTCACTAAGTTGCGGAATACGATCGTGTGGCAGGTTTATTTTTTTTAAACCTTCCATATATTCGTTACAGGCTTTGCCTTCAATGCACGCAAGTTGGCGCGCTACGAGCTCAGACCAAATTTTATTTTCTTCATCGCTCCAATGTATAACGCCATTTTCATCTGGTGTTTTGGAGGTGTATTTACTTGCTTTAGCCATTAGTACCTTCTTTGGGATTAACCCGAAACCGGTGTCAGGGTGATACCCAAGTAACTTGGATACCGATTGCAGCCATACTATGCAAAAGTGAACAAAAGTTTAATAGCTTGGGCTACATCTGTATTAGCCACGATCAGCCATCTTGTACACTTAAAATTACACGCCAGTAAATAATTTAAAACAACCTAGCAATTACAAGCTTTAAAGATGCAAAATATCGTACACAATTAAATACACTCTAATTTATTTGAGTAAATGCCTGATGAAGATCAGCAATAATATCGTTAACATCTTCAAGTCCAACCGAAAGCCTAATTAATCCATCGCTAATACCTGCAGCGAGTCTTTCCTCTGGTGTGTAAGGTGAATGGGTCATAGAGGCTGGATGTTGAATAAGTGTTTCAGCGTCGCCTAAACTTACGGCAATTGTACAAAGCCGCATACTATCAATGAATTGCGCCCCCTGCTGCAAACTACCTTTTAGCTCAAAAGCAATAACACCGCCTGCCGCTTTCATTTGTTTGCCAATAAATTTATATCCAGGGTGCGATTTAAGCCCAGGATAGTAAACTTTACTTACTTGTGGGTGCGCTTCTAAGTATTCGGCAATTGTTTGTGCGCTGATACAGTGGCGCTCAATTCTTATGGCGAGGGTTTTTAAACCTCTATTAATAAGCCAAGCATCGTGCGGGCTTATAGTGGCACCAATGTCTTTAAGCACCGTCATTTTTATTAGCGTTATATGCTCCATAGATCCACATACAATGCCCGCTACCACATCGCCATGGCCGTTTAAATATTTTGTAGCACTGTGTACTATAATATCGATACCGTACTGCTTAGGTGATTGTAGTAATGGCGTTAAAAAGGTGTTGTCGACCACGCTAATTAAGTTGTGCTGCTTTGCAACGGCGCCAATTAATGCTAAATCGATAACCGCCATAGTGGGGTTAATGGGCGTTTCTACAAATATCATTTTTGAATTGGGTTTAATTGCAGCGCGTAGTTCATCCTCGTTGGTCATATCAACAAAGGTGACTTCTATTCCCCAGCGCGGCAACATGTGCGAGAAAAACGCAAAGGTACACCCATATAAAGCACTCGATGCAATTAAATGATCCCCTTGCGATAAAAAGCTAATTACTGAGGCCGATACCGCCCCCATACCAGTTGCCGTTGCTGCAGCCGCTTCACAGCCCTCTAATTGCGCTACTTTTTGTTCGAGCTCGGTAGTAGTTGGGTTGCCTAGGCGGGTATAAATATAGCCCGGCTCATCGCCAGCAAAACGTGCTGCACCTTGCGCTGCATTTTCAAAATGAAAAGTTGAGGTTTGATACAAAGGAGAAGTGAGTGCGCCGTGAGGGTCGTTTGCTTTTTGCGGGCCGTGAATACATTGGGTGTTTATATGATGCTTGCTCATTGAATACTCTCTTATTTTGATTGTTATTGGGTATTAGCCTTCAATCAAAACGTATGGGCATTCAAAGCACAAGCATCCCGGATGCTCAGATGGCTACTTGTGCAATATTTATACTTTTAGCTGTACATAAATATTGCCAAGTATTTCTTAATACTGCTTATTCCGTTGTCTCGGGCTTTTTACGGCTAATAATTTTACTAGCAATATTTTGTACCGTACTTTTTAATAAATTGCGTTTATTTTCAAGCCGAGGTAATGGGCGGCTTAGTTCCATTGCTTTGTAGCCAATGCGCGCGGTAAATATACCGGCACTTAAGCCCTGTGCTGCTCGCCCTGAAAGCTTACCTAATAACTCGGCGCTTAGCGCGGTTGCAGCTAAATCAGAAATAAGCTCGGCACTGCCCACAAACATTACTTGCTTTATTAGCATGCGATACAGTTTTATGCGACTTGCGTAACCAAAACCAATCCCGTAAATTTTTCCTATTTGCTCTATTAACTTAGTACCACGCCACAGCACAGCCATCATATCCACCAGCGCCAGCGGGCTAAGCGCAACTAGTAACGCCGATTCAGTTGCAAAGCGATTAATTAGCTTTTTAGCTTGGGTATCTTGCGTTATTAATAAACTATTGGCGTACAGCGTCATTATTTCTTTATCGCTGTGATGCGTTGCCACTTGATTTTTAAAAGTTTCAAAGTTATCAAGTTGCTGATGTTTATTTAGTTTTTCAAGCCAAGGTAATGCGCCGCCTACTTGCTCGCTATTTAACAGCCTGTCGGCTTCATGGCGATGTAACTGGTTACGTTTTAAACTGCGCAGCATTCGGTATTCGCGCCATAATAAGCGCCCTATTAGCAACACCCCACTCACTACAGCGGTTAAATATATACTGCCTAAAATAATCGACTGTTGAAAAGCCAGTACCAATGAAAAAGCAAACTCTAACAACACCAGCACTATAAAACTAACAACAAAAATGCCTTTGAGCGTTTGCCATTTTGACTTTTTATATACTGGCGCTAGGTCAATTTCTGGCTCTAGCGCTTCGTCATTATCTTCTTGGTAATCACTTTGTCCATGTTCAATTATTTTTGCAGGCGCCAATTCAGGTTCGTTTTGCTCCATACTCTGGGTATTTATACGACGTCCTGCTTGAAACTCTTGGTTTGATTCACTCATGCTAACTTGTCTCCTAACAGGTACTGCATCACATGATCTAATCGAATATGTTTTAACTGCTTATCTGGGCTTGGCATTGGCGAAAACGATAAAAACTCAAACCCTTGCGCTGGCCATTCACTTTTATTAAGCATTCTATTAGGCGGCTGTGGCGGTAAGTAGGTTAGCCAATCAGGCTCGTTAAGTGGCTTGCCATAAATGCAGTCTAGCGTTTGGCCTTTGTCGGTTACTTGGCGCGGCTGTGTTGCGGTAATTGACGACATAGCCATGGTTTCTATTTGCACACCATCAAACTTTAAATGATTACTTTGCTCGTGCACTAATGAGTCGAGTAATAGTGCTAAATCTTTATGATGCTTAGCGGTTATATGATCTGATTTATTAGCGGCAAATAATATTTTATCTATATTAGGTTTAAATAAGCGTTTAAAAAAGCCCGATTCACCATAACTAAAGTGCGCCAATAACTGATTAATAACACTACTTTGCTCTTGCAAGGTTGCATGCCCTTCGTTTAAGGCACTAAGCACATCCACTAACACTATTTGGCGATCAAAATGGCGAAAGTGTTCATTATAAAAGGGCTTTACAACCTCTTTAACGTAGGCGTTAAAGCGTTTAATTAAATGCGCTAAGTTAGAGCCTGCAACTAGGTTATTACTATTTATCTCACCCGATACTGGAAAAAACAATAGCAATGGCGCGCCTTGTAAATCGCCTGGCATTAACATGCGCCCAGGTTGCAGCATAGCTAATTTAGTGTCTTTTTTAAGCCCTACCAACATGCTTTGATAAAGCTGTGCAATATGCGCAAGTGCGCTTTCATCTACCGGCGCATTTAGGTCGAGTTGCTCAACGGCTGTTAAAAACTCACTTGAGGTATGCACCCGCAAATGCTGCGTTAATAGCGGATATTGCAGCTCGCACCACTGTGCATAACTTTGCTCCAGCATAGGTAAATCAAGCAACCACTCGCCGGGGTAGTCAATAATATCTAAATAAAGTGTTGATTGCGGTGAAAAATGGCCACGCAGCCCAGCGTTACTTTGATACTTAATAGCTAAACGCAGCGTATTTATGCGCTCGGTTGAAGGCGGCCATGTTGGCTCGCCGTCACTGGGGAGTAACGCATTTAATGCTCGAGTATAATTAAATGTGGGCACTTTAAGCGCCTCTTGCGGCACTACTTTAGTGGCAATGTGACGGCGCTCGCGCATTACATCAAAAAAAGGCAGGTTTTTATCACTCGCTTGGCTTGTTAAGTGTTTAACTAATGCGGTAATAAACGCTGTTTTGCCGCTGCCACTCAAACCTGTTACAGCCAGTTTTACATGCTGATCTAAGCTGCGATGCAATGCTTTTTGTGCTTTGCCTTTAATACTGGTAAAGGTCTTTTTTGCAAATGAAGTACGACTCATAATGGTTTAGCACTTAGCACTTCACTTACTGTTTAATGTGTAGTTGCCGTGCTATTAAATCCTTTAAAGTTTGTTAATTTCACGGCTCACCGTAAATTCAGTAGAAGTAACATAGCGTTCTATATTTTGTAGGCGCGTATCTACGCGTGTTAAACGCTCTTTTAAGTCTTGCAATGCGCGGCGCGGTGGCTCGCCTTTTTGCCATACTTTAAATTTCACTTCTAGCGGATCGCCATAGTTAGTTGAATTTGTTTTATAGGCGCTAGTGGGTTCTTTTTTATCTAAAATAAACCAGGCTGCAATATACGCTACCACAAATAAAGGGCCGCCAGTTAGTAATACCGCACTAACAAATATAATACGAACTAACCATAATTCCATATTAAAATAATCGCTTAGTCCAGCGCATACGCCGGCTATTTTTCCGCGCTGCGGATCTCTTAATAATTCACGTTTGGTACTCATACTTTACGCCTCCACTGTGGCGACTCTTGATCAAGTAATGCTTCGAGTGTTTCGACTCGGTCTGCCATTTTTTCGGCTTTTTGAGCAAGCTCTAATAATTGGCGATGCTCGTGTTCACTTAACCCTTGGCTTACTTGTTTTTTGCTACGGTAGTGCAATATTAACCACAATGGCGCTACAAAAATCATAAATAAAATAAATGGTGCTACGAGTATTTCTGGATCAAACATAACCCTCTCCTGACTATCCGTATTAGTGTTTTAAGTAGGGGCACATGGGCCCCTTATATTATTATTGGTATGCGTTAGCTATACGTTACTTATCTGCTAGCTTCTTTTTAAGCTCAGCTAACTCATCGTCTACCTTTTCGTTTTTTTGCAGTTCGGCAATTTCATCTGCTAAGGTTTTTTTGCCTAAATCGTACGACTCTATTTGAGATTCTAGTCCATCTATTTTAGTTTCGTAACGCTCAAAACGATTAAGTGCATCTTCTACCTTTGAGCTATCAAGTGCTTTTTTAACTTCAAGGCGCGACTCAGCCGAACGCTGACGTAATATAATCGCTTTTTGACGAGCTTTAGCATCTGCTAGCTTTTCTTGTAGCGTGGTTACTTCTTGTTGTAACTTTTCGATGTGTGAGCCTACATGCTCAAGTTCACCCTCGACTGAGGCTACAGCTTCGGCTGACTTTTGCTTTTCGAGTAAAGCGGCACGTGCTAAATCGTCACGATCTTTGCTTAGCGCTAGTTCAGCTTTGTCTTGCCAATCATTCATTTGCGCTTTAAGTGTATCAACGCGACGTACTAATTCTTTTCGCTCAGCGAGTGTTTTAGCTGACGTAGAGCGAACCTCTACCAAGGTGTCTTCCATTTCTTGAATAATCAGACGAACCATTTTTTCTGGGTCTTCTGCTTTATCTAAAATGGCATTGATATTAGAATTAACAATGTCTGCAAAACGTGAAAAAATTCCCATAACATTTACCTCTATAATTTAAACTTAGTTTGTCTGCTATAACTGTATCAATATGCTTGCCAACTTTATAAAAGTTAAAATACATAATTTATTCATAGAGTTAAACTCAAATTACAAATTACTTTAGTTATCTCCCATTATGAAATACACTAACTGTTAGTAAAAATGACTAAGAGTTAGGAAATATGAGCCAATATCGCCAACAAGATAACTTACTCGGCCAATCTGATAGCTTTTTATCGGTACTTGATCAGGTATCGCAGTTAGCTAACCTAGATAAACCAGTGCTTATTATTGGTGAGCGTGGCACAGGTAAAGAGTTAATTGCAGCACGTTTACACTTTTTATCTAAACGTTGGGATCAAAACTATGTAAAGCTCAACTGTGCGGCGCTTAACGAAAACCTGCTCGAAAGTGAATTATTTGGCCATGAAAGTGGTGCTTTTACTGGCGCTAGTAAACGCCACGAAGGCCGCTTTGAACGTGCAAACAGCGGTACTTTATTTTTAGATGAGCTAGCAAACACCTCCGAAATGGTACAAGAAAAACTGCTACGCGTAATAGAGTACGGTGAATTTGAGCGTGTAGGCGGTAAACAAACAATAAAAGTAGATACGCGTTTAGTGTGCGCTACTAACGAAGATTTACCTTATTTAGCACAGCAAGGTGAGTTTAGAAGCGATTTGCTCGACCGCCTGGCTTTTGATGTAATAACCCTTCCCCCACTGCGTGAACGCCAAGGCGATATAATGCTGCTTGCAGAGCAGTTTGCAATGAATATGGCGCGCGATTTAGAGTGGCAATTGTTTAGCGGTTTTACCCGTAGTGCCACAGAAACACTGCTTAGTTATGATTGGCCTGGTAATATTCGAGAGCTAAAAAATGTGGTTGAGCGCAGTTTGTATCGCCATGGGAGTGAACAGATCCCCGTTCATCAGATTATTTTAGACCCATTTGAAAGCCGTTTTAGGCCAAAACCACGAGTAAAGCCTACTGCTTTTGTTAATAATAACATTAATACTCCTGAGCCAGCGGTTGCCGCAGCGCCGGTTGCTCAAGCACTACCAAGTGCAGCGCCTATTAATACTGAGTTTCCATGTAGCTTAAAAAAACTCTCTAACGACTTTGAAATTTTAATGATTAACAAAGCTTTAGAGCATAGCCAATTTAATCAAAAGAAAACTGCAGAAGTACTGGGTTTGACGTATCATCAATTACGTGGCTATCTGAAAAAATATAACTTGCTATACCCAAGCGACACCAAGGGGTGAGTTTCAGTTTACTTAGTTATAGTTCAATAATAGTTAGAGGTTACGCAGGTGCATAAATTATTACTTGCTTTGCTATCAACCAGCCTTATAGGGTGTATAGATAGTAAAGAAGAAATCTTAAAAGAAAAAAACCAAGGCTTAGTTTATTGCGCTGAAGCAAACCCTGTGTCGTTTAATCCGCAGGTAACAACGACAGGCTCAACTATAGATATTATTGCCAATCAATTATACGACCGCCTAATTAGCATTGACCCTGTTACTGCTGAATTTCAAAGTGAATTAGCCACCGATTGGAAAACGAGTAAAGACGGTAAATCGATTACTTTTACCTTACGTAAAGACGTAAAATTTCATACCACAGCTTATTTTACGCCTAGCCGTGACTTTAACGCTGACGATGTTATTTTTACTTTTAGCCGCTTATTTGATGTTTATAATCCGTATCACTTTGTTGGCGATGCTAATTATCCTTACTTTCAGAGTGTAGGAATTGATCAGCTTATTCGTAAAATTGTACGTGTGTCTGACTATCAAGTACGGTTTGAATTGTTTAATGCCGAAAGTAGCTTTTTAGCCAATATGGCCACCGATTTTGCTGTTGTATTGTCACAAGAATATGCCATGCAACTAAAAGCCAGCGAACAAACCAATTTGTTTGATCACTACCCAGTAGGCACAGGCCCGTATATTTATAAAGAGTATAGGCGCGACCATTTAGTGCGCTTTTATAAAAACCCAGTTTATTGGAAACACGACGTGGTACTGGATCAATTGGTTTACGACATTACCCCTAACGGCACCACGCGTATAGCTAAAATGCTCACCAAAGAATGTGATGTCACCGCTCATCCAAGTAGCGCGCAATTGAGTATTTTAGCCCAGCGCGACGACATTAATGTAGAAAAAGAAACTAACTTAAATATTGGCTACTGGGCATTTAATACTGAGCGCCCCCCTTTTGACGATATACGAGTACGACAAGCACTCGCTCATGCAATTGACGTAGATAAAATAATGCAGGCTGTGTATTACGGCAATGGTATTCGCGCTCAATCAATTTTACCACCCACCTCGTGGGCGTTTGAACCACAAGCTAACATTCCAAATTTTGACCCTGCTTTAGCCAAAAAATTACTTATTGAAGCTGGCTTACCTAATGGCTTTAACATGAACATTTGGGCCATGCCAGTGAGTCGTATTTATAATCCTAATGCCCGTAAAATGGCCGAGCTAATGCAAAGTGATTTACGTAAAATAGGGGTTAAAGTGAGTATTATAGAATACGAATGGAATACCTTTATTCAGCGTGTTGGCGAGCACCGACACGACAGCGTACTACTTGGCTGGGCTGCCGATACGCCCGACCCTGATAACTTTTTTAGCCCTTTGCTAAGTTGCACGGCCACCTTTAGTGGTAAAAATGCCGCAAATTGGTGTAACCCACAATTTGACTCTTTACTTAACCAAGCGCTTAGTACAACCGATATAGCACTGCGTAAACAATATTATGACGCTGCACAAAGCATGATTATTAATGAGCTACCTTTAATACCAATAGCCCACGGCATGCGTTTTCAGGCAAGCAGTGCTGATGTAGAGGGCATAACGCTCGGCCCATTTGGTGCTATTTCGCTTGCTAATGCGAGGAAAAAATAATGCGCTTAGATTATATTTTACGCCGCATTGGTTTATTTGTTTTTATGGTATTAATGCTTAGCGTTTTTACTTTTTTACTGAGCTTTTTATTTCCTGGCGATGCATTAAGTAATTTAAGCGGTATTCCCAGTAATAACTTTGCGCAACACACCCAGTTAGAAGATAAGTATTTATATAATAGTAATTATTTTATGCAATATATCGCTTTTTTAGGGCGCATATTGCAAGGTGATTGGGGACTGTCGTTTGCCTCTGGAGATAGCGTGTTTTCGCAAATACTCGACTTAATTCCTGCCACACTCGAGCTTAGTATATACGCGCTGTTTGTTTCGGTTGTTATTGGTGTTCCTACAGGCATATTAGCCTCTGCTTATTATAAACAATGGCCCGATAAGCTTATTTCCTCTACCACTATGATAGGCTATTCCATGCCTATTTTTTGGTTAGCATTATTACTCATTATGCTATTTTCATTGCAACTGGGTTGGTTTCCAATGTCAGGAAGAATGAGTTTACTCTATGAAATACCACCCACTACTGGCTTTATTTTAATTGATATTAGCTTGGCAAGCTTTCCGTACCAGGGCATGGCTTTTATTGACGCCTTACACCACCTTACCTTGCCTACCATAGTACTGGCTATGTACCCCACTACGGTATTAATACGCTTTACTCGCGAATCTATGCTTAAAGTAATGGATCAAAACTTTATTAAAACAGCGCGCGCAAAAGGCCTTAATCGCAGGCAACTTATAATGCACCATGCGCTGCGTAATGCATTGTTACCGGTAATTAAGCAAATTGGTTTACAATTTAGCACGCTTATTACGCTGGCAATGATCACTGAAATTATTTTTTCGTGGCCTGGGATTGGCCGCTGGTTAATTGATAGTATTTATCAGCGTGATTACCCCGCTATACAAGGTGGCTTAATGGCGGTTTCTTTATTTATTATTTTTGCCACCATAATCGCAGAGCTAATTTATACTCTATTCGACCCACTCTCACGGAACCAAGCTCATGGCAAAGTTTAACTTATTTTCTGAAGAGTCGAATAAATCGCCCCTAGCACGGCTGTGGCGAAAATTTAAAACCAACCACCCTGCACTCGTTGGTTTATGGGTGTTTATTGCTTTTGCTTTACTGGCTGCCAGTGCGCCTTTTTTAGCCCCTTATGGGGTTAATCAGCAACATAGTGATGCCTTACTTATTCCGCCCTCGTGGCGCGAAATGGGTGACGTACGTTTTCTTTTAGGCACCGACGATTTAGGCCGCGATGTGCTTTCTAGATTAATGAACGGCGCAACGTATACATTTGGCTTATCAATTATTGCAGCATTTTTAACCACTGTCATTGGCTTACTCGTAGGCACTTTTGCTGGTATTAGTCGTGGGCTTCGCTCCAGTTTTTTAAATCACTTACTGGATATAACGCTTTCTATTCCGTCGTTGTTGCTGGCAATTATTATTATAGCGATATTAGGCCCAGGTTTAATGAATACCGTATGGGCAATTATTTTGGCACTGCTGCCGCAATTTATTCACTCTATTCGCAACTTAATTGTAGATGAGCTGAGTAAAGATTACATCACCGCTTATCGGCTCGATGGCGCCTCTAATTGGCATATATTGTCGCGAGGGATTTACCCTAATATATATGAATATATAGTGGTTATTTTTACCATGGCGCTCTCTACTGCTATTTTAGATATAGCCGCTTTAGGTTTTTTAAAATTAGGCGCGCAACCACCTACAACCGAATGGGGTGCAATTTTAGCCGAAAACCTCGGGCTTATATATTTAGCCCCCTGGACTGTAGCCCTACCAGGCGTACTGTTGTTTTTAGCGGTACTGTCAACAAACTTAGTAGGCGATGGACTTCGCCAAGTTTTACAAGCGCGTAAGGCTGATTAAATGCAATTACTTGATGTTCGAAACTTAACCATTGAATTACATACCTCTGAAACCGTTATTAGGGCCGTAGACAGAGTGAGCTTTAGCTTAAAAGAAGGCGAAGTACATGCTTTGGTGGGTGAATCTGGTTCTGGGAAGAGCTTAATCGCCAAAGCAATTGTAGGAGTGCTTAATGAACGCTGGGTAATAACAGCTGATAGAGTGCATTGGCGCGGGGTAGACTTAATGCGTTTAACCCCAGAACAACGCCGTAAAGTAGTGAGCCAAGACATAGCAATGATCTATCAAGATCCGAGTCGCTGCCTTGACCCTACCGCTAAAATATTTGATCAAATAGCCGAAACCTTACCTGAGGTAGCAAGTAAAGGGTTTTTCTTAAAGCGTAATCGCGAGCGCAAAGACAGAGTAAAAGCACTTATTCATAAAGTCGGTATTAAAAACCACGAAGAAATACTTAGCAGCTACCCCCACGAGCTTTCAGAAGGGGTGTGCCAAAAAGTGATGATTGCTATGGCAATTGCGCGTACGCCAAAATTATTAATTGCAGATGAGCCCACCACCGCACTTGAAAGCACCACCCGTGCACAAGTATTTAGATTGTTAAAAAGCTTAAATCAGTTAAAAAACATGTCTATTTTAATGATTTCTCATGAGCTAGAAGAAATTGTTAACTGGTCGCATACTATTCATGTTTTATATTGTGGACAAATGGTTGAAGCAGGCCCAACGCATCGTATTTTTAGCCAACCACGCCACCCTTATACGCAAGCACTACTAAAAAGCCTACCTGATTACGAACATGGTTTGGCGCATAAAGAGCCTTTTTACGCGCTTAAAGGCACCATTCCTACGCTGCAACATTTACCAATTGGTTGTCGGTTAGGGCCGCGTTGCCCGCAAGCACAAAGAGAATGTGTTATTGCGCCAAAGCTAACTAAACACCAAGGGCATAGTTATGCGTGTCATTTTCCGCTGATCAAGGAGATGAAATAGTGCAACCCTTACTAAAAGTACAAGCATTATCAAAAAGCTTTAATTTACGGGCTGGATTATTTAGCCGTAAAAAATTTGCAGTACTTAAAAATATTTCGTTTAGTGTTGGCAAAGGCGAAACCATAGCCATAATTGGTGAAACGGGTGCCGGAAAAAGTACCCTAGCAAAATTACTTGCCGGAGCCGATAGCGCTGATAGCGGGCAAATTTTACTCGAAAACAACATAATCGAAAATAACGGCATTCGCGATCCACAATGTCGCCATATCAGAATGATTTTTCAAGACTCAGCAACCTCGCTAAACCCGGCACTGACTATTGCCGACATGCTCGATGATTGCCTGCAATTTAATACCGATTTTGACAAACAACAACGCGCCGAAAAAATAGACAGCACCATGTTAAAAGTGGGGTTATTAGTAGATCATCAACAATATTATCCGCACATGTTCAGCATAGGGCAATTACAGCGTGTAGCGCTTGCTCGCGCACTTATATTAGATCCTAAGGTTGTTGTACTCGATGAAGCACTTTCATCTCTAGACCCCTCTGTACGCGCACAAATAGTTAATTTATTACTAAAGCTACAACTAGAAACTGGATTAACCTATATATTAATAACCCATCACCTTAGTTTAGTCCGCCATATTAGCGACCAACTGGTAGTACTAGAACGAGGCGAAATTGTTGAATACGGCCCCACCGAAGCAATATTCCAAAATCCCCAATCGAAAATAACGCAAAAATTATTGAGTTGTTGATGAGACAATCCAAGAAAAACTAACTTCAATACGTAAAAGTGTACGCGTTTAGGTTTGATTTAGAACATAATTAAACCTGAACGTCTGAAAAACTAAAATGACACCCACTTTAATAATTAATCCCTTTGGTGTTTATCTAAACAAACATTGCTGAGCTTAAAATCCCCTTAGCTTTGACAATCTCTCTGCTTATTTAAATAATATTCAAATAACGCTGTTTTTATTCATTTTTAGGCATGCGAAATACTGTGCTTTCACAGTGAGGGGGAATAACGGAGAGTTTTTGAAGTAACGCTTTAAGCCAGTAGCTTCTCGCAATTACTAACGTTGGTGCGCCGCTTTCTGTTTAGGTGTTCGCAGTATCCTTCGTGTGACGCTGGGCGACCTACTGCACCATGAAATACGCGACTAAATTGTGTGGTGAGTTTTAGCCAGTTTTCGGGGGTAATGTTTACTCTTT